>JAPSHL010000147.1 GCA_031179905.1 Bacillus sp. (in: firmicutes)
AAAAAGTTGGGTAAGGCACTGTTTGCTGTTGAACAGCAAACTAACCAAAACTTTTTGCATTATAACTTATCTTATAAAAGGAAGAATGAAGTTATCTCTCTTCTAAAAAGGAATCACTAGGAGATGTGAATGAATCTACATAAATTTCCTTAGATAAGCTATACGACCCAAATTCATATTGATATTATAACATTATTTGGTATATTGACACCTGTGCATTCTATTAATAAATTAAATTTTGATGTTTTGAAACGTTTAAAAAAGGGTATTAAAAAATGTTGTATATAGAAAGCAGATAGTAAGTGAGGGGATAATTTTTGGGAATACTGATTGTTGATGATAATGAAGCTAATTTATTCGTCATCGAAAAGCTTTTGCAGCGTGCTGGGTATACAGATTATCTGTCGTTTACTTCAGCACAGGATATGTTTAATTACTTATATTCAGACAAACCATTCGTAATTGAGAGTCAGGTCGATGCTATCTTAATGGATATTATGATGCCGGAAATAGATGGTATAGAGGCTTGTAAACAACTCCAGCAAGTAGAGCATCTAAAGGATATTCCAGTTATCTTTGTCACAGCGTTAGAGGATTCTTGCAAAGTGGTAGAGGCTTTAGATGCTGGGGGCACAGATTATTTAATGAAGCCGATTAACAAAACAGAACTTTTGGCCAGAATCAGAGTTGCGATCAGGTTAAAATATGAAAAAGATTGGCATAAAAAACAAGAAGAAAAAATCAGGAATGAATTGGAGCTGTCTACACAAGTTCAAACAAGTGTACTCAGCCAGCCGATCTATAAAGAAAACTTACTTATTAAAGCATCTTATGTGCCTGCATTTCAATTGGCAGGAGATATGTATTTCTGGTATGAAATTAGTAATCATCGTTATGCAGCCATCCAGCTTGATATGATGGGCCATGGGATTTCTGCCTCGCTTGTATGCATGTTTATCTCCTCTGTATTGCGTGATACCATCCAAACAAATCCTGATCCTGAGTATGTGATACAAGATTTAAACCGCCGAATGAGCACACTAAATTCCAATCAAAAAATACCATATTATTTTACAGCGATATATTTAGTTTTAGATACAAATGAAAGAACAATAGAGTACATAAATGCTGGACATTTGGACGGTTATGCTTTAATTGATGGTACAACAACAGTAGAACTTAAAAGCAATACGACAGCTGTAGGCTTCTTTGATGACATAAAAACAACAAAGAATGTTATTTACTATTCCGATTCTGTCCAGCTTATTCTGTGCACAGATGGTGTCCATGAAGCAATTGATAAATACGGGAAAACGGGAATTGACTTAATTAAACAAGCTGCTTCATGCCGGCTTGCTGATGCTAAGACTGCGGAGCCGATTGACTTAATTACTTCTAAAGACCACCAAAAAGGCGCTGCAGACGATATGTGTGTAGTTCTAATTCAAGCAGATTGAAAGCGATTAATACAAAAAGCAGTGATTCTAATAGGAATCACTGCTTTTTTTACGGAATATTTTCTCTTGTGAATTGAAGTTTTCAAAGTAAACAGAATCGCTGCGGATTGTCTCTTTGCTTCCTAAACCTAGGAATCCTCCCGAGCTTAAACTTTCATTGAATAATTCATATACTTGCTGCTGTAGTTCCAGATTAAAATAAATCAAGACATTGCGGCAAATAATCACATGAAATTCATTAAAAGATCTGTCCGTTACAAGATTATGCTGTGCGAACACGATATTTTTTAATAGGGACGGGTTTAAAACAGCCCCGTTGCTGTCTGCTGTATAATATTCGGAAAAGGATCTATTGCCACCAGCGGCAAGATAGTTTTTCGTATATGACTGCATTTTCTGCAGGGGAATTACCCCTGCAGCAGCCTTTTCCAACACAATATCATTCATGTCTGTAGCATATATCTTTGCTTTATGTGCCAATCCCTCTTCCTCTAGCATAATTGCCATTGAATATGCTTCTTCACCAGTAGAACATCCTGCATGCCAAATCCGAATTTCAGGCAGTTTCCTTAAAAAAGGAACTGCCTCTTCGCGGAATGTCTTAAAAAAAGAGGGATCTCTGAACATCTCTGTAACATTAATAGAAAAGTCGCGCAGAAGCTTATTCAGAACATTTTCATCATGAATAATTCTTTCCGTCAGGCCCGTGATGGTAAGCAGCTTTTCTCTGCTTAAACGATTTTGAACTCGGCGCAATAAAGAGGAACGCATATACTGCCTAAAGTCATAACCAGTAAGTCTATATACAGCTGTCAAAAGTAAATCTAATTCCATTTTTTCTTTTTCCATACTAATCCATTTCCTTGTCTTTTCTACTTAGGAGAGAAAACATCATTATGATAACCATACCCTCATTGCAGATAATAATTGATCTAATTTCAGAGGTTTGCTGATATAATCTGATGCTCCTGCTTCTAAACATTTATCACGGTCACCTTTCATTGCTTTTGCTGTTAATGCAATGATTGGTATGTCATTATTTTGCTCCATGCCTCTAATTTTTCTAATTGTCTCATAACCGTCCATGACAGGCATCATAATATCCATTAACACAATATCGAAATGCTCCAATTCATTTATCTTTTCGAGACATTCAGCACCATTTTCTGCTGTAATAACAGTCATGCCTTCTTTATTTAATGCATTTTTCAAGGCAAATATATTCCGGTGGTCATCATCTGCTACAATCACTGTTTTACCTTGTAGAACAGCAGATGGTGAGTTTTCTATATTATTATTATTCTCTTCATTCATTGCTTCTGGTGGCTCTACCTCTTCTTCTGGTTCAATTGCAGAAGCTGCCTGCTCTTCCGCCATATTATCTAAGCCTATAAGAGGGATTCCTCCTGGTAAATTGGGGATGAAAACTGTGAATGTACTTCCTTCCCCTTCCTTGCTTTCTACTATGCAAGTACCTCCTAGGAGTTGTGAGAACTCTTTTGAAATAGATAAACCAAGACCTGTTCCACCGTATTTCCTCATTGTTGCTCCATCGACCTGCTGGAATGCCTCAAATATCATCGCATGTTTATCTGCCGGTATTCCAATACCAGTATCTGTTACAGACATTTTCACCCATGTATCGGCATAATTGGAAAGCGGCAGCTGCATCACTTCATTCATCGCCGCTTTATTAACGGAGATTTTCACACTGCCCTCTTTTGTAAATTTAAATGCGTTTGATAACAGGTTCTTCACAATTTGCTGCAATCTTTGTTCATCTGTGTAGATGATTGGCGGAACATCCTCTTGGAAATCTATGTGGAAATCCAAATCTTTGCTTTTAGCTATTTGCGTAAAGTTGCGTTTCAATCTATCAACAAATTCACTTAAGTACACTTCTTCAAAGCTTATCTCCAGCTTTCCTGCTTCCACTTTAGAAAGGTCCAGAATATCATTAATTAAATTTAACAAGTCGTTTCCAGAGGAATTAATAACTTTAGCAAATTCCTTCTGCTCAGCAGATAATTCACTGTCGAGGTCATCTGCAAGCATTTCCGACAGTAGGAGGATACTGTTAAGAGGTGTTCGAAGTTCATGTGACATATTCGCGAGAAACTCGGACTTATATTTCGAGCTGAGCTTAAGCTGCTTCGCCTGCTCCTCTAGTTCTTCTTTAACCCTCTGCAGTTCTTCTGTTTTCAATTCGGCATCATACGTTCTTTCTTCGAGCTGCTCATTAATCATGCGCAGTTCTTCTGTCTGTGTTTGGAGCTCTTCGGATTGTGCCTGTAGTTCTTCCGATTGGGTTTGAAGTTCTTCTGTTTGTGCTTGTGATTCAAGCAATAACCGTTCAACTTCCATTCTTCCTAATATATTCATAATCCCAATACCCAAAGTTTCGAGTACATTTTCAACAAGCTTTTGATCCAATGCAGTAAATTCTTTAACGCTTGCAATTTCCAACACAGCGACAACATCATCTTTTACCAAAATAGGCGCAATTAGAACAGACTCCGGCTTGACATCACCTAATCCAGTTGAAATAAATCGGAAGTCTTCAGGAATATTATTAAGTACAACTATTTTCTTGTCGCGCACGGTTTGCCCGATAATGCCTTCACCTGCTGTAAATGTTTGTCTACCTGACTCTATGTCAGCATAAGCAGCTACTTTCTTGAAGACAGACGCTTTCCCTGTATCATCTTGTACATAAAACGCTCCAAGGTTTGCGTCTATTGCCGTAACAATTTTTTTAAGAAACTGTTCTGATAAAGACGTTACGGAAACATGGCGGCTGTAAAGTTTGATAATTTCAGCGGAATTCGATTGCACCCAATTTTGTTTTGAGATTTCATCAACGAATTGCTTCTCTTTTACTGTGTAATTTTCAAGGGAGGCTGCCATTGTATTAAATGCTTTCGCGATATCCCCAATTTCATCCTTGGATTCCAGTTCAATACGCGGCACAGACGCTAAATTAGTAAAATCAACATCCTTGATAACATGGACGATAGAATTTATATTTCTGCTTGTGCTTCTGATTACCCAAAGCATCACAAATACTATTAAAATAAGTGCTATGGAAACAACCGAAACTAGATAAATAACGAGCTGTTTATATGTCGCATTTGCCTCATCAAGCGCATTACTCATTAAAGATTCCTGATCGTCCTTAAACTCATCAATTTTGTTTAGTAACACCTTCCGGTTCCCTGCACCTTCATTATAAAGTGCTTGGAGCTCTGCTTTTGAGCCATTATCAATGTATAATTTTATGAGGTCATTTTCTGTCCGAACAAATTCCTCATAGCTTGTATAAATTTCTTTAATTAGAACTTTCGCCTTATTAGTATTTAATATCAATTCAAGCTCATTTATCTTAGTATTAAGGAGTGAAATATCCTCTGCTGACGACTCAACAAATTCTGTATTAGTTTCCTCGCTGCTGCTGCTAATCAAGTTCAACATATTACGGTCTTCTAAATAAATCTGTTGCCTGATCTCTGTAGCTTCATTCACTTTATGATAGCGGTCCTGTACAATCTCTAGCATATTGTCTCTAATTGACTGCATCATAATAAGTATGATTCCCATTAAGAGGACCATAAATAAAACGGTCAATCCTAAACCAAAATATTGCTTTCTTTTGTAGCCCACACGAGTTCCTTCTTTCTACTTGTCTATACCATCAACTATAGCAAATTTTTTGCTAGTTTACTAATTTACACCCTTTTATATGTTAGTAAGCAGGAGAAATATAGAAATTTAATAGGATAGTTTATATAGTTATTAGATTAGGATGATTATTTAACTATTTCATAAGGTAATATTAACTGCAAGAATTAATTATAGCACAAAAATTTCACGTAAACAGTTAAACAAAAAGAACCTAAGCAGTTTATTGCTTTTGGTTCTTTACATATTAATTATTCTGAAAAGAACATTATACAATTAGTCTTTTCTCATGAACTTCAAATGCCAAGGGAAAAAGAAAAGGAAAACAAAAACATATATAGGAAGTGAGTACCATGTATTCCACCCTTTATTCACCATATAACCTGTAGCTACCGCACCCCATTCAAGTAGAAAGGCAATGAAGGCGAAAATACATCTATATACGTAGGATTTATTTTGGGTCAAAAAATTCAGATAAATCAGCCCGATTGCTGGAGGTACAAATGCTATATATATATAATCAATTGGAGACGTGATAGGAGAAGGACCAATTTGAAACGCTTTGAAGACATCCCCCACCAATACATCTCCGAGCCATGTCCCAAATCCAAAGATTCCTGTACTAAAGTATATTTCTTTTAATGTCAGCTTCTTTGGCATACAAATTAAAATCAGAAGAAAGACCCCTATCAAGGTATACGGATACCACATCAATTCCACAATCCTTTCGCAACGTAAAGTATTCTTAAAATGTCCTTATAACTGTCACGTTATACAGCAGCGAAGAATCATGTAATAATTTTAATAAAGGAATATCCGTATACTCCAGCTGTCTACCCCTCCCTATACCATTAAACGTCCTATTTGAACTTATTTATCGATTTTCTGAAAATAGTTATAAACCTTTTCTAATTTCTTGCTGTGGTTTCCTTTTGGATTTTCCATATTTCCAAACTCAAAAAACTTAACCTTTTTAATACCGACAAAATTGAATAATGCCTTTCTCATAAGAATCTTATGGGCATTGTTTAACCATAGTAATGGATAATGAGTAGGCCCTTTCATTGTTGAAACACATACTACTGATTTATCCTTCAAAAGACCTTCTGGAAATAGCCCAGTTTTATCTCTATAGGCAAAATTAGAAGCAAACAATTGGTCAATATACCCTAGAAGCATGGCAGGGGGTCTTCCCCACCATATCGGGTAAACAAAAACCAGCTTGTCGGCCCATTTTATCTGCTGTCTGTATTTTTCCAAATCAAGATCAATATGCATATCTCGTCTTCGTTTCTCTTCATTGAAAACTAGTACCGGATTAAATCCCTCCGCGTATAAATCCAATACTTGCACTTCTTTTATGTTGGAATTCCCCCTGCTCCCTTCTACCACCTTCTGCAGGAAAGCATAATTTAAACTTTTATGATTAGGATATGTATAAATCACCAGCATCTTCATTAAAGCACCTCCCCCTTGCCTCTTTATAATTATTAGTTTCTCTTATAAGAAATTCTCTTCGCTGCTAATAAATCCTTTATACATTATAAGCAGGCAAGCTGATTGTCTTACCAAAAGGCCTCCAACTAGAGGGTTTGTCCTTTTTATTTTTTTGGTATTAAATTGTTCTATGGTAAATAGCTTTAAAGCAGGAGGTGTTTCCATTGCTAAAACTCTTCAAAAAACGGTGGATACTCTTTGATCAAGCGGTCAGCCCTTACAAGCCCTATATAACGGTTGATTATGGTGTCACTTCCGTTTCACCTAGAGATATCATTGGCTTAAGCCATACACCAAAGGAGATAAAAAATGATGAGAAGCTGATTGAACTAAGAAAATCCGTTGAAGCAAAAGGATGGGACGACGAATTGCATGCTGATTTACATTTAGTCCGTCTTCCTAATGGAAAGTATGCTGCTGCAGGTGAAGGAAATCATTTGTCTTATCTTTCCGACCAGTTAGATATTCCAAAAATAAATGCCCATGTTTCTATCCTTATCCCAGAGGAATATATCCCAGAAAATATTAAAGCAGAAATGGAAGAGTACTCAAATAAGGAATATCTATTTGAAAAAAGATCCTCTAAACTGCTTTCTTTAGCCAAATTTCTTAATTTACTTCCTAAAGATGGGAAAGATTAACCTTCCATTTTCTATTAAAAGAGTTTTCCTCCATACTCCATATCTTAATAAACATTCTCACGTTTGTTCTCATATTCTATACTGCAGCACATATAAAGAAAAACAGAGCATCAACCGGATCGGATGCTCTGTTTTTCTTTATATTTTAAATACGTTTTGCATTATAGTATTTAGATTTCCAATAGCTGTTGCTTAAACTTGTAATTGTTACGCCTTTAGTAGAATCTGCATGGATAAATTTATTGTCGCCTATATAGATACCGACATGGGAAGCGCCTTTTTTATATGTTTGAAAAAACACTATATCTCCCTTTTTCAACTTGCTTTTTGAAACTTTTTGACCTTTTTTGTATAGGTCAGCAGTTGTTCTCGGTAAACTTTTACCTGCTTTTTTAAATGCATAGTTGACAAATCCTGAACAATCAAAACCGGATTTTGTTGTGCCGCCCCATTTATATTTTGTTCCTATTACCTTTTTGCCTTCTTTAATTGCTGTATCTTTATAGGAAGCCGCCTCAACTTTTCCTGAATCGATAGGAGACGGAATAAACACCCCTGCCAGTAAACTTAAACTTGCCAATACTGCGATAATGGCCTTTTTCATGATGGTAACCTCCAAAGTTATGTGTTTTCCATTGGCTATGTATCTCAACGTTTTAACTATCTCAGTATATCAATATATTCAGAAAAATATAGTGAATTCTCATTACACTTTCATTAAGAAATATTACGAGTATTACAAAAAATACGAGACTTTGAAATGATAGAGGAATATTAAGGAAGAAACATCTATTAAAAATAATGGGCAAGAAAAAACCGCCGTTCAAGGCGGTAATACTTTTGTAAAAAAACTAGTTTTATTACTATTAGTTAAACCTTAAAACTCATTCATTTTTCCGCAAATTTCTGATTGTGGAGAACTTACCACTTCCTTTAGAGTTCTTCGTTACTTCACTAACTTTATTTACCTCTTTTGCTATGTTTTCAATATTCTTATTGATTATTTTATAGCCTCTTCAAGATTTCCGGCTAGTTTTCTTACTTCTGTTGCGACAACATTAAAACCTCGCCCATGCTCACCAGCACGAGCAGCTTCAAGTCCAGAATTTAAAGCAAGTATATTTTGTAAGGAAATATTTTGAATTGATTTAGACAAATCTCTGCTTAAGTCCGTTTGTTCTTTTAGTGTTTGAAACGCATGCATATTTTCCTTAGCTTTTTCACTGACAATTTCTCCTAAATCTAAAGTAAGGTACTTTATTAGGGGAGACAAGCTTCAATGTTTTATTTCACGTTCCGTAATATCTGTAGCAATTTTTAGCACGGCAATAACGTTGCCTTAATCGTTTAATACAGGAATATAGGTAGCTTTTAGCCATAATAAGTTGCCACTTCTTCCAACCGTTGGATTTTCTCCTGGAACTTGGTGCCTTTTCTTAAGTTATCCCATAATTGTGCTTATTCCCTGCTGTTTTGCAATTCATTCGTGAAAAATTGCTTATGCATCTTGTTTTTCAATAAATGAACACTGTATCCAAGTATATTGGCAAATGTTCATTTGTGCCGATCACCCTTCCATTCAAGTCAAATTCTACAATTACCAAATTCGATTCTAGTGCTGCTAATACAGAGTTGGCTTCTAATACTTGAGTACTTTTG
>JAPSHL010000148.1 GCA_031179905.1 Bacillus sp. (in: firmicutes)
GATTAATAATTTTTTTGTGATTATATGAAGGAATTTACTTTAATTAGTTTAGTAGAACGATGTACTAAATAGGTAAAACTAATAAGGGGATTTGCTTGTAAAACGGTGATTATACGCATAAAAACAAGTTGAAAACAAATAGTAATGGTTGTAAGTGTTTAAGCCTCGAAAAATTAGGAGTATCAAATGAAACATAAATATTTAAACATGGCGCTTGGCTTATATTTAAGTTATTTCCTCTTAGGAATGATCAATATTATCTTAGCTTCAAATATGAGTTTTTTATCAGAGCAATTGAATGTAGAAAAAACCGATATCAGCTTGTTAATTTCAGTTGTTGGGGTAGGGCACTTACTTTCAATTAATATTTCAGGACGATTTTCCGACCGTTATGGAAGAAAGCCGTTAGTTGTAGCAGCTGCATTACTCTATATGGTTTTCTTAATTGGAATTCCGCTGACGTCACATTACAATATCGCAATGGGACTGGCTTTTATTGCTGGGATCTGCAACTCTTTACTTGATTCAGGGACTTACCCTGCATTAAACGAAGGCTTTGGAGAAGCTGCTGGAACAGCAACTGTTCTTTTGAAGGCATTTATATCTTTTGGTGCCTCTTTGCTTCCAATAATGATTAACTTCTTAATTCTTAAAGAACTTTTCTATGGTCTAGTGTTTTTTATTCCGGCAATACTATTTTTGTTTAATTGCCTGTTTTTAATAAAAGTCACCTTTCCAAAACATAATGAAGAAGTGGTTAATGTTCAAGAATCAACCAGTTCAGATGCAGCTTCATCCGATGGGGCAAAACTTTGGAAAGAAGGGGCGGCACTTATTTTATTAGGATTTAGCTCTGTATCATTATTTACGGTCGTACAGACTTGGCTGCCAACATATGGACAGGAAGTTCTTCATTTAGACAAGATGAAATCCATTGGATTGCTTAGTTTTTACAGTACCGGCGGGCTTATTTCTATTTTATTGCTTGCAGTCCTGTTAAAAAGAACCATTAAACCTATTACAGCTATTGTCATTCAACCAGCTTTTGCGTTCCTTGCATTATTGTTTTTAATCATTAATAAAAACCCAACATGGCTTACTGTAATTGCATTTTTTCTAGGATTGTTTATGTCAGGGATATTCCAATTAACGGTTACGGTAATGATTGATCTCTTCCCTCATAAAAAGGGAGTAAGCGTTTCGTATATAAGTGCAGCTGCCAGTATTGCTTTTATTGTAATCCCTTTCATAACGGGATTGTTTATCAAGTATTTAGGCGTTTCCTCTGTGTTTATGTTAGACCTTGTTATTGCTTTTATAAGCACTTTCCTTGCTTTGTTTATATACGTGAATAACAAGAGAAAGCAAAGCAAAATAATTTTAGAAAAATAACTGCTTATAAATAAAGAAAAAGTTATTGTGTTTAGGAGTGTAAAAATGAAAAATCCTTTTATTAAATCATCATTCGGAATGTATATGAATTACTTTATGCTCGGCATGATCAATATTATTATCGCCTCCAATATGGATAATCTTTCAGAACGATATGAAGTAACTGTAGGACAAATTAGCCTGCTCGTTTCTGCGGTAGGTATTGGGAAATTAATCGCCTTGTTTTTTGTCGGCCGTCTTTCAGATAAATGGGGGAGAAAGCCAGTTATTATAACGGCAAATTTCCTCTATCTCGTATTCTTAATTGGTGTCCCAACGACAACCAATTATATCGTAGCATTTATTTTTGCAATATCTGCTGGTATTGCTAATTCACTGCTTGACTCCGGTACTTATCCAGCCTTAACCGAGTCATTCCCGAAAAAAGCAAGCTCGGCTTCTGTGTTAGTGAAAGCATCCGTATCAATCGGTGCTACACTGCTTCCATTTATAATGGCAGTCCTTGTAGCTAACCATATATTCTGGGGCTGGACTTTCTTTGGACTTGGAGTTTTATATTTAGTAACTGGTATTTACTTAATGTTTATGCCTTTCCCAAATCATAAAAATGTAACAAAAGCAGACGGCGCTGCTGAGACTGTGTTTAAAGTTCAGCCAAAGTTTGCTGGGGAAGGGATTGCAGTTATTTTACTGGGCTTCACTTCAACAGCATTATTTGTAGTTTGGCAAACATGGCTGCCGCAGCTAGGTAAACAATTTATTGGACTTGAATCAAGCCAAGCGGTGCAATTACTTTCTTATTTCAGTATTGGAGCACTTGTTTCCGTGTTGTTACTGGCTGTTGTATTAGATAAATTTATTTCACCAATAATGGTCGCGATCGTTTATCCTATCGGAGCATTTATCTCAATGCTTGTCTTGTTTATGGTGAATTCTTACGGAATTGTTTTAGTATGTACCTTCTTAATGGGTCTATTTACATCAGGAATACTGCAATTGGCATTAAGTATTATGATGAAGCTGTTTCCAGCAAACAAAGCAACGGCATCTTCGTATGTAAATATTGCTTCAAGCGCATCATTTATACTAGTTCCGATTATTACAAGTAGTTTAGTAGGTTCGGCAGGTATATCTATGACATTAGTATTCGATATGGTTATCGCCATTGTCAGTGTCCTTCTTGCTGTATATGTATTAGGCAGATTTAAAAAGATTTTTGCTTGATATTTAATTATAAAAATACAAATTTATGAAATAAGGGAGATTACTAATATGTCTAACGTACATGAAAAAAATATTGATGGAAAAACAAAATTAGTAGGATTGCTTGCAACGCCAATTGGTCATAGCCTTTCACCACGTATGCACAACCTTGCATACACTTTAACAGATTTAAATTATGCATACCTTGCTTTTGAAGTAGGAAATGATGAACTGGAAGCAACAGTTAAAGGATTAAAAGCAGCAGGAGCAGCAGGGTTCAACGTATCTATGCCAAACAAAATGAAAGTGTTAGAGTTCTTAGATGAACTGGATGATTCTGCAAAGTATGCACGTGCAAGCAATACAGTAGTTAATCGTGACGGCAAATTAATAGGCTACAATACAGATGGTCAAGGTTATGTGAAGAATTTATTGGAACACGGTGTAAAACTTGAAGGTAAAAAAGTAACACTAGTTGGATCTGGCGGTGCTGCGACTCCAATTGCAATCCAGTTAGTTCAATCAGGGATAAAAGAAATCAGCATTTTCGCTCGAAATGATGCTTTCTTTGTACAAGCTGAGGAAAACGTTGACTACATTAATAAAGAAATGAAGCAGTTCGGCGTAAAAGCTAATCTGTTTCCACTAGAAGATAAAGAAGCATTCCGCCGTGAAGTAGCAGAAAGTGCTATCTTAGCAAATGGTACAAGCCTTGGCATGAAGCCACTAGATCATTTAAGTATTATTGATGATACTTTAGATGTGCTTCGTAAAGATTTAGTTGTAACAGATGTAGTTTACAATCCACAAAAATCTAAATTGTTGGCACAGGCAGAAGAAGCTGGAGCAACAGCTATCAATGGTTTAGGGATGATGTTATGGCAAGGAGCTTTAGGATTTAAGCTGTTTACAGGTGTTGATATGCCTGTAGAGCAAGTGAAGGAAATATTATTCGGCGACAATCAATAATAAACAATTGGAGAGAGAAGCAATGAGCAAAAAATTCCTTATGTTACATGGCGTCAATCATAATATGTTCGGTAAACGTGATCCGAAGCAATATGGCACAATTACTTTAGAAGAAATCAACAGCAATATTCAAGACTTAGCAAACGAACTGCAAATCGAAGTGGAAGCATATCAAACAAATCATGAAGGTGAAATGGTCGAAAAGATACACGAAGCATTCCTAAATGGCGTAGATGGTGTAGTACTAAACGCAGGTGCCTGGACACATTACAGCTATGCGATTAGAGATGCATTAGCTATATTGACTGTACCTATAGTGGAAATTCATATGTCTAACATCCATTCACGTGAGGAATTCCGTCATCAATCTGTTTTTGCTGACATTGCAACAGGTCAAATTTCTGGATTCGGTGAGGAAAGCTATTTGCTTGGAATTCGTGCAGCAGTAGCAGCAAGTCAAAAATAATCAATCTAATAGATAAAGGCCAGATATGTATATCTGGCCTTTTATGATGCTTCTTAGAAATTTGCTGCTGCCTCTTGTGCTTGAATTATAGCCTTAGCTTTGATTTCCTCCGCTTTTTCAGGAAATCTCTGATGACCCTCAATAATAATACTTTCAAAAGATGATACTTCAAAGAAATTCATCATTACTTCTAAATATCGATTGCTCATCTCGTTTTTAGCTTCAGAACCATAAGAATAAATGTCGCCGCTTGACTGAATATGGAACGCTTTTTTCCCCTTTAACAACCCAACGGAACCTTCTTTTGTGTATTTGAATGTTTTCCCTGATACAGTAACGGCATCTATATATGTCTTCATGACAGCAGGAATGGAGAAATTCCACATTGGATTTACAAATACATATTTATCCGCTAATAAAAATTGTCCCCCTAATTCTGCAAGTCGCCCTGTTTTTAATCTTTCAGTGTGAGTAAGTTTTTCAAAAGGGGTTCCTGCTTTTAGTTTTTCCCAGCCATTAAATACATCTCTATCTAAATAGGGTATTTCTGCCTCATATAAGTCAAGGTGGACAATATTATCCTCAGGATGTAATTGCTTGTATGAATCAATAAATTCTCGTCCTACCGCCATACTATATGATGTCGTCTCATTATAGGGATTAGCAGTGATATATAGTATATTAGACATTTTCTACTCCTTCGTTCTCTTTAAAATTGTTATTAATTAACTTCAATATATACAGGCATTCATTTGTACTCTCTAGTCGCTCATCCAGCTTTCGCCCCATTGACTTATCGGGCCTAATATTTTCCCTAATTCCAGTCCCTTTTCTGTCAATAAGTATTCGGCTCGAACAGGTCTTTCTTTTACAATTTGCCGAATTACTATCCCATGATCTTCTAACTCTTTCATTCGTTCAGTCAGCATTCGCTTACTTAAATCAGGAATGATTTTGTGTATCTCACTAAAGCGCTTAGGGCCGCTTAACAAAACATAAATAATTAAGCCCGTCCATCTTTTCCCGATTAGTTCAAAGCTTCTTTCAACTTTAGGGCCTAATTGATGCTGTTCGTCCATTAACATAAATCTCCTTCAAGATAATTTATAAAAATTTCTTAGTAATTTATTATGAGTTTTTATTCTTTTATTATAACTAAAATTTGTGAGGAATTTAACAAATTAACATTATAGTAATTAAGAAAAGTAAAAACAGCAGGTTAAAAGCGAAAATATTTAGGATTTTAGTGAGTTAGGATGTAAGAAATGTTAATTTACATAATAAAATTATCATTAACTAGTTAAAAGACTATCTTTTGTAAAACTTTTAAATTATTCGGCTAATTAATTCTATTTTAATACAAGTGGAAATCAGAGAAGACTATGAATGCTGTGAAGTGTTTAAGTAACTCTACTTTATGCAAAGAATATAAGTAAACAGTAAGTACGTTTGCTTTTTGCTGAGCTTGAATAATGCTTTAAATTATAAGAGTTGCCGACCAGCAGTTATTTTAGTTCTGCAGTATCGAGCACTATAGAACCTATTTATAACGTGGTTATTCTGGTAAAATAGGCTTTAAGGGCAATCTTACAAAGGATGAATAAATTTATACGAAGAATGTTCTGAATTTTACGTAATAAGAGACGGGTATTTATTTTAAGGGAAATGAGGAGGAATACAAAGTTGCATGAAAAGAAAGTGACATGGTTAGAGCTTTTTTATGATTTACTGTTTGTTGCATCTGTTGCAGTTGCTACACATGTTTTGCTTCATGTGGAAGACGGACATATCCATGCAGAGTATTTATTTAAGTTTGTGCTGATCTTTGTACCGATTTGGTGGGCATGGGTAGGACAGACAATGTTTGTTAACCGATTCGGCCAGGATGCGTTTCATCAGCGGATCTTTTTAATACTACAAATGTTCTTTGCGTTACTTATGACTTCAAGCTTATCGGTGGATTTTGATCCGTATTATCTGTCCTTCTTAATTGGTTATATCGGCTTAAGGGCAGTTACTGCTGTTCAATATCTTGTAGTGCAGCGCATTGAAGAGGGCGCCCGAAAGCTGGCAGCACAATATTTAGGGAAATATTTTTGGATAGGAATAGTCGTTTCACTATTGTCACTTTTCTTTGATTCGTGGATTCGCTATGTTGTCCTGTATTTAGGAATTCTCATTGATATCATCGTCCCTATACTGGGCCGTAAATATTTAGTTAAAGTGCCAACTAATACAGCACATTTACTAGAGAGATTTGGCTTGTTTACAATTATTTTATTTGGCGAATCTCTTGTCAGTACGTTGGCAGTCATTCAGCCTACACAAGGAGACTGGGATTCTATCAGTTTTGCGATTGGAGCGTTTCTGCTGATTATTGCCATGTGGTGGCAATATTTTGATAATGTCGAGAAGAAAGTGGATAAATCGATACAAACCGCAGGTCAAACCATTATCTATGGACATCTGTTTATACTAATGTCATTAAGTGCAGTAGCGGCTTCGATCAGACTTATGGTATTACATGAAGTTGACTATCATTTTAGTTTATATTTCACATTCGGCTCTGTATTGCTGTATTTCTTTTCGACTACGTTTGTATTCCACCAGTACAGACATGTTCACCATCGCTTAAAGATCTATCACTTAGGCTTATTTTTAGGAATGCTGGCGCTGTTTTTTATCTTTAATTTACTTGTGCCAGTTGCTTCTATAATTATCGTATTTGAATTAACTGTGTTTTTCATTATTTATGCTAAGTTGACAACGACTTAAAAGAGTTCATACATAAAAGGACCTTAAGTTAAAGACTGCAGACTTCTGCAGTCTTTAACATGTAAACTGTTAGAAGTAAGCATAATATAATTATGAATATCCTAAACTGCCTTTTTCTTGGAGGTGACTTAATTGAAATTTAAGTCAAACAAAGACTGGTGGTTAACGGTTATTTTATGGGGAACTTGTACTTTTGCCATCGGAAGCGTATATATGGAGTTTTTGTTAAACCACTCAGTTTATTTGTGTTTATCATCGTTATACTTGGCGCGATTATTTTGCCACTTATAATGCTGTGGTTTAGTCATCTACTTATTATGTCAGCGAAGACGACAGCTTAATTATTAAGTACGGTCCCTTGATTACGTCCATACGGCTTCAAAGCATACACTCTCTTAAGAAAACAAGAAATCCTTTATCGAGCCCCGCACTTTCATTGAATGAATTGGAATTTCCTGCGATAAATACAGCCCCATTTCATCTCACCAGCTGGCAGGGATGAGTTCATAGAAGTTCACTGTAATAAGTGTCCCCATGTGAAACTTACCAACTAAGCTGGAGAAAGAGTATATACTCAACTTCCCCGCGATGTAAACTTATAACTCCTGATGCTTAAACGAATAGAAAGACATAAACAAACCAATAAACGCACATACGGATATAGATGTATACGCTAATCCTCTAAAAACGTCTACTTCAGGCGCACTTAATAATGCTACCGCAGACCAAGGTACAATGCTGCTTATCGTTTCTGGCCAATATAGACCAGCAAATCCAATCGCGCTGAAAATAAGGGCACAGAGCAGGGAAGGATAGAAGGTCTTCCTTTGCATTACAGCAATCCAAATAACAGGAGTCAGTGTGCAGAAGTTGTACATGCCGATTTTTAACACCATCTTTGTAATCTCAGATAGAAATTCACTAGTGTTCTGACTGCCAAATAAGATATAAACACCGATAACAGCAATTCCGAGATAAAGCAGTGTGATTACTATATGCCAAACTGCCCAAACGATAATCTTTCCAGTCAGAAACTTGCCTCTTTTAACAGGTGCTGTAATTGTATTTATCAATGTATGGTCACTATATTCTTTTTGGATAAGAAATGTCAGCAGAAAGGCACTTAGTACTGGATAAATAATTAACTGACATAATAACGATTGACTAAAGAGCCAAGTGATAACAGAATCATCAGGCGTTGTGCCTCTGTACTGGTAAATATCATCTGCAATCAGCAGACAAGGCAGCATCAGGGCAATAACAGTGCAAATAAGCATTAATTTGTTGCGACGAAGCTTCATGCATTCTGCAGCTAGGATATTAAGCAATGCCTGCACCTCCTGTGATTTTTTTAAAGTATTCCTCCAAGTTGTCGCTGGATATCTGAATGGTAGAAACACCTACACCTGCTGATACCAATTCCTTATTTAAATCTACAAGGTTCATAGTCGTGTCGTAAATATGAATGGTGTTATCTGCTTCTACGGAATAGTCCGAAATAGCTAGGTTGTGTTCAAGAACATGAGCTGCTTGAGATGGAGAAGTAACACAAATACGAATATATTTATTGGTTTTCTTTTCAAGCTCTGCCATTGTGCTTTCTTCCAAAAGAACACCTTTGTCAATAATGCCGATATCGTCTGCCATTAATGCGATTTCTGAAAGAATATGACTGGATATAAGAATCGTTTTTCCAAATTCTGAACTCAGACGGCGGATTAAAGTCCGAATTTCTGCAATTCCGATTGGATCAAGTCCGTTAGTTGGTTCGTCCAGAATCAATAATTCGGGATCATTAAGAAGGGCGTTCGCAATGCCAAGCCGCTGTTTCATTCCCAATGAATAAGCCGCAAATTTTTTGTTGTCATTATAAGGGAGGTCGACAGTTTCAAGGGCGCGCTTTACGGCGTCTCTCTTTATCGTTCCTCTTAACCTGGCAAAAATCTGCAGGTTTTCTGTTCCAGTGAGATTAGGGTAGAATCCAGGAATTTCCACAATAGACCCTATACGCGGGTACAGTTTGTTTTGATTCTTTTTTAAAGGCTGCCCGAATAAATACACTTCACCAGAGGATATGGAGGATAAACCTA
>JAPSHL010000149.1 GCA_031179905.1 Bacillus sp. (in: firmicutes)
GGTAAGGAATGAGACAAGGAACGGTGGTTTCGGATATAACTGCCTTTTCCTTTCATTCTGTAGATGAAATCAAAATCAGGAGCATTTGAACCAATGACTGTCCCAAACATTACCGCTTGTGACAGGGCAGGTTGATTAGCGACAACAGGATCAATATGAGCTAAGGCAGCTAACCCAAACCCCATAATAATGTGAGAACTTGTATCCATATAATCACTCCTTATCATTTTTTGAGTTTAAACCCCTATGTGTATAAGTAAGTCCTCTTAATTATATTTGGTATGTGTTCCTTCATTCATTATTTAATGTAAAGAATATGTATAGATTCTGTATAAAGAAATTAATTCTTTGAAGGGTGATAAATAGTGCGAGATGGGGGATATTGGGATTCAAAACGGTGATGGTGAGTCTATGATTTTGAGCTCTGCAGCAGATTTGGAACATGCCTGCAATACTCCTAATACTTAACTATCATTACGAGTTCATCATAACATGTAAAAGTATCAATATATTGTGAAAAATCGAACGATTTATGAACTATTATTGTACATTTACTTTTATACCCGAATTTATATTTTGTTTATATTTGCGATATAAGCAGTTTAGTAATGGCCTCTACAATTAAAGGTAAGCAAATACCGTTTTAATAGTTAGCAGGAATGTTTCACATGAAACATTTAGTTAGTTGTTAAAGTACGTAACTATGCACAATATATTGTCTCCCAAAAATTAGTAGGGGTTATTCTATAGATGACTTGGAGTAAATGAGTTCGGTATGTACCGAACTCATTTTTATTTTGCCTTTTTCTGGTCTGTGTTTCCAACTCTAGTGCTAGAGACGGTTACAGATTACAAATTATATTTGTAAATAAGTGAATTATTGTGACGAAGGATCCTCGCCTCTTTTTGGTACTTTTAGAACAATTCTAAACATATTCTTATAAAAGAAAATGGGAGGAGGTCAAAACAGTGAAAAAAGTTAAAGTTGGTTTACGGCCGATTGTAAGTAAGATAAATTTACCCACTGTGTTGAAAACAGCTATACTTCCAGGTGACTCTGTTGAAAAATTATTTATTGCAACCCAGGTTGGAGAGATCTTTTATATAGATAACGGAGGTATAAGGAACTTTTTAGATATTCGTCCACAAATCATAAAATTAGGTACAAGTGGCGGATATGATGAAAGGGGACTACTTGGATTGGCCTTTCATCCTAATTTTTGTTATAACGGTTTATTTTATCTACATTATTCTGTAGCTGGAACACAAGGGCCAGGTGTTCAACTTGAAAATTTTAAACCTGATCCGTGTAATCCTAAAATTTCAAACTTAAGGTGGACAAACAGAGAATCTCAATATGACCATATAGATACGGTAGAAGAATGGAGCTTGCAATCTAGTGGTCATCCTAAAAAAGTGCGGAGATTGCTTAACATAAGAAGACCATTTTCAAATCATAATGGTGTTAATAGTTTGAATTTTTCACCTGAAACAGGAAAACTTGTTTTAACAACTGGGGATGGCGGATCAGGCTTTGATCCATTTAATTTGAGTCAAGATGACATGGAAATCGCTGGTAAAATTATAGAAATTGATATAAGTATGAATACATATATCAATAATCCGCCTATCATAACACGTTTTAATGAACTACCCCCAGCCATTCAGGATACTCTCACAGTTATGGCCAAAGGGGTACGAAACATCACAGGTATTACGTTTCAAAGGTTTTATAATCAGGTTATAAAATATGCAGGCAGTGTCGGTCAAGATTTAGTCGAGTCAATTTTTGCATTCACACTCTATAAGCCGATAGCGGTTACTCAGCTTGTTAAGGCTTATAATGTCAATTCTAAGACTAACCAAAAGGGGTTAATAAACTTTGGTTGGCGGGGATGGGAAGGGGATTTTCCTACTTCCATTATAAGAAGCTGTACTAATAACCCAGCAAATGATGAAAAAATATTTGCTTATTACAATGAAGCATTAATGCTTTCGGGAAGCCGACTTCAGCCATTATCCAGTTATTTTCATTATGATAAGAGACCTGATAAATTTAGCGGTACAGCACTTACTGGTATTCAGCCATATATAGGAAATGAAATTCCAAAATTAACAGGAAAAGTTGTTTTTACTGATGTAGCACGGAAAGATTCTAAACCGAAGAGAGGGGTTATAGCTTATACAAGTGTAAAATCCTTTGGCAAACAAACCGACTATAACGTAATTCAAACTGATTACGACTTTGGGACTCAAGCAGCAAATTATGTTAGCTTAGGATCAAATTTAAGTCAAACTAAGCTATATTTAGGAGTTTACGGCTCTATGAAGGTTGCTGATTATTATCAAGGGACTGTTTTTGAAATAGTTCCATGACTGTGGTGGAGATATAATTTTTCTAGCTAATAAACACTTTTAATCTTTTAAAAATAATCAAGGCAATTTCAACCCATAACCAGCTATAAAGGAAACAAAAGAAAAGAATAATACCAATTGTGAGATATGAAAAGTTATCGGAGATGGCTGGACCTAAAATCGGATAGCGCAGTATAAAAAGCAGGACGCTGATGCCTAACATTAAGGTAAAAGCTCCAGCAGCAATAATATTTATTCTGTGTCTTAAGAAATAAAAGGCTGCTCCTATGCAAAGCCCTAAAAATCCTGTTGTAAAAGGAAATACAAATAGTTCGGTTGGCTGCAAAATGAATAACAATATCATTGTTTGAAAATAGACTAATAAACCAAATGGAACGGAAAGCATGGAATATAACAATATAGGTGCCGTGGCAAGTGGGCTTAAAAGATATCCGATACCTGGTAAAAAGCCGCCAGCAGTTTGGAATACGGCTGCAATACAAGCAAAAATTCCCCCTAATATAAGCTTTTTCGTTTTTTTATAGTTTTTGAATGTTTTTTGAGTTAAACGGATTTCATCAGAAATAGGCTTGAAATAATACATCATATCACCTCATTCTATATGGTTTATGCTTCTATACATTATATATAAGAGGTGAACCTAATATTAATAAAACTAAGCAGACCAAATTGGCCTCCTTGGTTTTTTAATTTAGGCAGTAGGAATAATTTATTATATCTGTACAGACTCGATTGGCGGCAGTTGCCATAGACTGTAGTGACAGAAATTTGTCTTTTAATTGGTTATATGTAATTCTGTAGTGTCTCAATCTTGTAACATCGTTAATCTGAAAAGAGGGATATTATGCATCATTATTATAGAACCACTGAAAATCAGCCGAATATTATTTCATTTGCACGTGGTGATGTAACTGGCGATAGAGTACCTGATAATGTTTATTTAACCGGAATAAAGACTTCGGATAGTCCTTTTATTCAAAATATTATTCTTCATATTCAAGATGGAAGAACTGGAGAGATAAAAAGTGTGCCTCTTCGTGAAAATGCCGGCTATAATCCTACTTTATTTTTAGGTGATTTTACTGGGGATGGAATAGACGATATATTTATTAGCATTGCGACTGGCGGCAGTGGGGGAATAATGTACCATTATATTTATTCTTCCGCAGGAAATACTGTTAAACTGCTGTTTGATTTCAATATATATAATGAACAATATCAATATGAGGTTACGTATCTAGACAATTATAAAGTAAAGGTTGTCAGTAAGTTTAATAGTAAAAAGTATTTGATAGATATCTCAACAAGAGACGGAGCCTATTTAAGTGAAATTTATGACCAAAATGGTAAATTGAAAAGCCCTATTACCGGTTTTGTGAATCCACTAAGCGGTTTATACCCTGTTGATTTTGATTCAAATAATGTGTATGAACTATTAGCCTATCAAAAAATTGCTGGCAGATATAATGCTGATTCTTTAGGATATGTTTTGAATACTTTAGGGTGGCTAGATAATAGATTTGTGTTGCAGAACCAGTATACAGCTATATTTGGTTATTAATCATCCACTGTACTTCTCCTTTTTATAAACAATTTACCCCAAATTAACACAACCAACTTGGCAAGCAGTAGCTGTCTTCAATACTTCAATTGGACATAAAGGAATGCTTTATGCTGCTGAAATTATGGCTCGCACTGCCATTGCCATTACCTGTATGGAGAACCCGTTAATTATAGAAGAGGCAAAGCAAGAATTACAGAATCGATTAAAAGATGAAGAGAACTTCTCTCTAATTCCAGTAAACTACAATCGCTAAAAGGGGAGAAAAAGCTGCTATCCAAAATGGAATGGCAGCTTTTCATTGAATGCCGGAGCGAATAAATCGTTCCCGATTCTTCCAATAAGCCTCTTTACATAACCGCTTGACCTCCGCATAGTTTTCGGTACAAACAGCTTCATAAACAGCTTTATTCAATAGATTAGCAGAGTAATGTTTTTGATGAGGTGTTAACTTCCAGTTGATAATGCCGAAGTGGATAAGTTTGTCCTTAACAGAATCCATGATTTGCAGCATTCTTTGGTTATTAGCAGCAGTGATCATGCTTCGTGTGAACATCATGGAAGAGTGTACATAGGAAGGATAATCGTCCTCTACCTCGGCAGCAAGCTGCTGATCTAAGTATGTTTTCAGTTCTTCTATATTAAAAGCGAGACCCTTTTCTGTAACAGAATCTACGGAAAACTCCTCTAAAAATAGGAAAACTTCCATTGCGTCTAATATTTCTTTGAAAGAAATTTCTTTAACGAAAATGCCTCTGTTTTTTAGTGAGGAAACAAACCCCTCTGTTTCTAAACGGGAGATGGCACTTCTGATTGGTGTCCGGCTCATGTTCAGCAATTCGGCTAGTTCATTTTCCGATAAAAGGGTTCCAGGCATATATATTCCTGTCATGATGTTTTCCCTGATTTTGTTGTAGGCGATGTCAACTAAGGAGGACATATTTCCAATTCCTTTCAAAATAGGATTGCACACTTATATTACCTGATACTTTATGCAACCGCAACAAACAAAAGCTAAGTGATTTACTTACATTAACTTAATAGTTCATTAATATGGACTTTACGTTAAAGCGTTATTCTATTATTGCATTCTAGTTGTATACAAGTTGGATTCAAAGGAGGTTATCTTTCCGGCAGTTGTATTGGTGTTCAAGTTCTTATAGATAGTAGATACGGCCATAAAGGAAAAAAAACGAAAATTTCAGGAGGAAATGATGAAAAAACTTCTTTCATTTTTAGTGATTATACTTATCGCAACAGGGATTTTAGCTGGCTGTGGAACAAGCAGTTCGTCAGGTTCTGCAAAACAGGATAAGTTTGTTATTGCCTATCTGCCACAGGAATCAGATGAACAAATGCAAAAAACATACAGTAATTTTGAAAAAGAACTGTCAGAAAAGATTGGTATTGAGGTAGAAGCATATCAGGCCAACAGTTATAATGCTGCAATTGAAGCAATGAAGAATAATAAGGCCGATATGGCTATGTTTGGCCCGTTTTCATACATAGTTGCTGAAGAAAGGGCCGATGCAGAGCTTATTGCTAACCTAAACAATCCAGAATTAGAGGGACAAGCACCATCTGTTATTGTCGTTCCTAAAGATTCAGAAATAAAAACAATCGCTGACCTTGAAGGTAAAACAATTGGATTTGCTGATCCTGTATCCACGACAGGTCATTTACTGCCAAAATCAACAATTGTTAAAGAGTTAGGCATTGGTGTAGAGGAACTGGAGAAAAGCTTCTTTAAAAGCGTACAATTTGCCGGAGGACATGATAAGGCCCTTATTGGAGTAGTGCGCGGTCAATATGATGCAGCTGGGGTTTCTGCAATGATGCCTGCAATGCTTGAGGAGAAAGGGATTATTGAAAAAGGTTCCTATCGTGTTATTGCAGAATCGGAAGCAATTCCTGTTGGGGCGCCATTTGCGGTAAGAAGCGGCTTAGATCAGGAAATGAAAGGCAACATAAAAGAATTTTTATTGAGCTATGACGATCCTCAGTATTTTAAGAATATTCTCGGTACTGAAAATGCAAAATTTGTTGAAGCAACTGATAGTGAATATGACAAATTGCGGGATATTGCTGAAATGCTTAACTTAAGTCCAGAGCAATTATTGGAAAGTTAAGGAGGAGAATATATGCCAGCACGTAATAATGCTTCATTGAAAGCAGCTGAAATGCGAAGAATGAAGGGTACCTTGTCCCTCCTATTCTTCGCCACCTTGATTGGTCTTTCTGTTTGGTTTGTGGAAATGGATATTTTTGAGCTCGTACAAAGCATACCCTCATTTTTCCATTTTTTATTTACTGATTTTTTTCCTCCGAATATTACTGATCTAGGCACATATCTTGGACCTGTTGTTGATACACTTATCTTTGCTGTAGTGACAACATGTTTGTCATCATTGTTGGGAATTGTCATTGGATTTTGTATGGCACATAACACGACGCCACATTCAGCTGTTCGGATTTTTTTTAGAGGTGTTATTGCCTTTTTAAGGAATATTCCCTTCTTAGTATGGGCTTCTATTTTGGTAGTTATATTCGGAGTTGGAACGATGCCGGGGCTGTTTGCGCTAGTCCTGTTTGGGACAAGCTTCTTATCCCGAGTCTATGCAGAATCAATTGAGGAGCTGAATAAGGACGGAATGGAAGCTCTTGATGCCTGTGGTGCATCCTATTTCCAAAAGATTAAGCATGGAATTATTCCGCAGTTCTTGCCAAGCTTTTATTCATGGACGCTTTTTATGTTTGAAATTAATATCCGTGCTTCTGCCATTCTTGGACTAGTAGGTGCAGGAGGAATGGGAAGTATTCTGAAGCAAACGATAGATTTGTTTCAATACGGTAAAACCTCTACGGTTATTGCCATAATGGTTATCCTTATTTTAATGGTCGAGTATGTGACAAATCGGGTAAGGGAGAGATTAATTTAACATGTCAAAAAGCCAAATGCCTATCCCTGAAACATTATTAATGAAAGAAAGTATGTTAACGAAGAAAAAAATTCCGATTGCTCATAAACAGACAAAAAGACAGCAACAATATTTTTTCACTATAGTCGGAATCCTATTTACTGTGTGTTTACTGCAGATAGATATTAGCTTCTCGCAGTTTCAAGAGGGAGTGGCAAGAATCCCATCTGTCCTGTCAATGATGTTGCAAATGTCCTTCACCGAATTTCCTGGATTGGCAAGTGAAATGGTTGTTTCCTTAGTGACAGCATTTCTAAGCCTTGTCCTCAGTATTGTATTTGCTGTTGTTCTTGCATTTTTCACAGCAAGAAATACTACCCCAAACAGATACTTTGGGATGCTGATCCGTTTCTTATTTATGATCATCCGTGCTATACCAGCTACTGTGTGGGTCTTAATTGCTGTCGCCAGCATTGGCTTTGGAACAATGGCAGGTGTGTTAGGTCTCATTTTTCCAACATGTTCTTACTTAGTAAAGTCTTTCTCCGCTCAAATAGAAGAAGTAGGCCAAGAAACAATTGAAGCTTTGCAATCAGTCGGCGCAACATGGTGGCATATCGTTTTTAGAGGTCTAATTCCTACATTACTGACTAGTTTTTTAGCAATTACCGCTTTTCGATTCGAAATGAATGTAGCGGAATCAGTTATTTTAGGGATGGTTGGTGCTGGAGGCATTGGATTGTTAATACAAGGATATATCTCCTTCTATGACTTCAGCAGCCTTAGTTTAGGTATATTAATTGTTTTTATTACAATGTTTTTGCTTGAATTTATGACAACTCAAATTCGCAGGCGTATGTCCAATTAGGAGGAATATGATGGAGAGTATCCTTAAAATTACAAATCTAGCAAAAAGATATAATGGCGGTACGCTAGCATTAACAGATATTAATCTTGAAGTGAAAAAAGGTGAATTTATTGCCGTCATTGGACCAAGCGGTGCAGGGAAATCAACTTTACTTCGCTGTATCAACCGTTTGATTGAGCCGACAGAAGGATCGATTGAATTCCTCAATCAACGTATAGAAAAAGCAAGCAAAAATGAACTGAGAAAAATCAGATCAAAAATGGGTATGATTTTTCAGCATTATAATTTGATCTACCGATCAAGTGTCCTTGAAAATGTACTTCATGGACGATTAGGTTATATGGGCTCAGTAGCTGGAGTTTTTAATCGTTATCAGGAAGCTGATAAAAGGGAGGCTATCATGCTTCTTGAAAAGGTGGGGTTAGAAGCGGAAATCTATAAGAGGGCGGATGAACTGTCTGGAGGACAAAAACAGCGTGTTGGGGTTTGCCGTGCTTTAGCGCAGAATCCAGAGCTTATATTGGCAGACGAACCGATTGCTTCCTTAGATCCTAAATCTTCAGCTGTTGTAATGGATGCCATTTATAAAAACTGCAAAGAGCAAGGAATTGCCTGCTTAGTAAATCTCCACCAAGTCGATGTTGCTAAAAGATATGCAACAAGAATTGTAGCAGTAAAAGCAGGGACAATTATTTATGATGGTCAAGCAAGTGATTTAACTGAGGATATGATCAAATACCTTTATGAGGGAAAGGAACAAGAAATGTTTGAGCAAGCCAATTAACCAATAGAAAGGGTGGAATTATATATGATGAATCAAGAATTGGCAGCAAGTCCAAAGAGCAGAATTATCCCATTCGAAGGTATTCGCAATTTCCGCGATATGGGCGGATATAAAACAACAGATGGAAGAACAGTTAAATATGGAGTTTTTTATCGGTCGGCAGAGTTGACGGGGATGACTGCTAGAGATAAAGAAGTATTTAGCAAGCTGGGGATAAAGTATATCTTTGACTACCGTGATGATAGTGAAGCTTTAGTTAAACCAGATCCTATTTTAGAGGGAGTCATAAACGAAAGGATTCCTGCTATTGCAGGAGAAGTACAAGGGCTTGTACAATCAATGGAAGATATAGTGAAAAGTGATTTATTCAAGAATATAAAAA
>JAPSHL010000150.1 GCA_031179905.1 Bacillus sp. (in: firmicutes)
CAGCTTTGCAGCTTCGTCTTCGCCGTATAGAGGCAGCTTCGCCATTTCAATATACCAGTCACAGAAGTCATCCCAAATGAAGTTGTAAAGGATGCGTCCTACCTCCCCGAACTCATAGCGGTCAGACAGACGTGTCACTGTTTCGATTGTTTCATTAAGGCGTGTTAAAATCCATTTGTCTGCTACAGATTTTTCTCCAGACAAGTCGATTTCTTCATAAGTTAAACCATTCATATTCATTAGAGCGAAGCGGGATGCGTTCCAAATCTTGTTGGCGAAATTCCAAGTCGATTCTACCTTCTCCATGCTGAAGCGTAAATCCTGTCCTGGAGAACTGCCAGTTGACAAGAAGTATCGCAGAGAATCAGCGCCGTATTGAGAAATAACATCCATCGGATCAACACCGTTGCCTAATGATTTACTCATTTTTCTGCCTTGCTCGTCACGGACAAGTCCATGTATCAATACATCATTAAAAGGTCTTTCTCCAGTGAATTCGAGCCCTTGGAAAATCATGCGGGAAACCCAGAAGAAAATGATGTCATATCCAGTAACAAGTGCAGCTGTCGGATAGTAACGCTTAAAGTCAGCAGCATCTTTCTCCGGCCAATCCAATGTTGAGAACGGCCATAATGCAGAACTGAACCAAGTGTCTAATACATCTGTATCTTGCTCCCAATTTTCAATGTCACTTGGAGCCTCATGATTTACATAAACTTCGCCTGTTTCTTTATGATACCAGGCAGGAATGCGGTGTCCCCACCACAGCTGACGGGAAATACACCAGTCACGGATGTTTTCCATCCAGTGTAAATATGTGTTCTCGAAGCGGTTCGGCACAAATTGTACTTTCTCTTCTTCCTTACTTTGCAAAGCAACGGCTGCATCTGCTAACGGCTGCATCTTTACGAACCACTGTGTGGACAAGTATGGCTCAACAACAGCACCGCTGCGCTCTGAATGGCCTACAGAATGCATATGCTCTTCAATCTTAAACAGGACACCTTGCTCCTCAAGATCCTTAACGATTTGTTTACGGCATTCAAAACGATCCATGCCTTCATATTTGCCGGCACGTTCATTCATTGTTCCATCCTCATTCATTACAAGGATGCGTTCCAGGTTATGGCGGTTTCCTACTTCAAAGTCGTTCGGGTCATGTGCTGGTGTCATCTTAACAGCACCAGAACCAAAGTCCATTTCTACATAATCATCTGCTACAATCGGAATTTCTCTTCCAACGATCGGCAGAATTACTGTTTTGCCGATTAAATGCTGATATCTTTCATCCTTTGGATGTACAGCAACACCGGAATCACCAAGCATTGTTTCTGGACGAGTAGTAGCAACCTCAATATAGCCAGAACCATCTGCAAGCGGGTATCTCATATGATAGAAAGCACCTTGAACATCCTTATAAATTACCTCAATATCTGATAGAGCTGTTTTCGTTGCCGGATCCCAGTTAATGATATATTCACCGCGGTAGATCAAGCCTTTGTTATAAAGGGAAACGAATACTTCCCTTACTGCCTTTGACAGCCCCTCATCAAGAGTAAAGCGTTCCCTTGAATAGTCCAGCCCAAGTCCTAGCTTTGACCACTGTTCACGGATATGGCTTGCATATTCTTCTTTCCACTTCCATGTCTCTTCAACAAACTTTTCTCTTCCTAAATCATATCTGCTGATATTGTTCGCACGCAGTTTTTCTTCTACCTTTGCTTGTGTTGCAATCCCTGCATGGTCCATTCCAGGCAGCCAAAGAACATCATAGCCTTGCATTCTTTTCATTCTAGTTAAGATATCTTGAAGAGTCGTATCCCATGCATGCCCTAAATGCAGCTTCCCAGTTACGTTTGGCGGCGGGATTACAATTGTATATGGTTTTTTCCCCTCATCTGGCTTTGCCTCAAAAAATTTACCTTTCAGCCACCAGTCATAGCGTCCCTTTTCAATGGATTGGGGATCGTATTTAGTCGGCATTGATAACTCGTTTGTTTCCATATTCATTATCCTCCTCCTGAGAATTTTTTCAATACTTACAAATTACATATTTTTTTGACAAACAAAAAACTCCCTTCGTCATAAAAGGACGAAGGGAGTTTTTCGCGGTACCACCTTTTTTCCAATATAAAAATATTGGCTCTTTTCAAAGATGATATCGGATGCTGTCCGTCTTTCACTAATGAGCTTTACCGTTCGCAAAAGAAGCTCGAGGGCTACCTTCCAATGTGTTGAATGGAAATCTTTCAGCGTTTGATTTCCTCTCTATAAAACAACTGGCATTGTACTACTCCCTGTCATTGCCTTTTTTATTTATTTATATAGATAATACCGAATAAAAGTTATTTTCGTCAATAAGGATAACCTTATTTTTTAAAATTTATACATTATTGGGCTTAAAAACACTGCCCTGCTAATTTACAGTACTTAACAGGTTCACAACACCATATATTTATAGTGAGGATAAAAAAGGAGGCTTGTGTCCTTGAAAAAGAAATTTAATCCATACACATATCCGCCATGGCTTAAAGGTGTTCGCAATGCATGCGCCCGTTTTGTTATACCCTTTTGCATCTTTCAGGCAGTAAGAACCATGCTCTTGCCGACAACCTTTGACGTATTATTTTTATCTCTATTAATCGTTCTGGCCTTGTCCATTTATCTGGAAATTATTTAAGACCCAAGATATTAAGAATCTTGGGTCTCTTTTTGTGCTTCCTGCTGTGCTTTTTTTTCACGTTCCATTTCATCAATTCGCATGACGATGTATTCGGTGTTTTTCAAAAGCCAGTATTGCTTTAATAAACTTTGCGCATATTTGCGCTCATTTTTTTTCTTATCACTTTTATGATATTTTTCGCATATTCGTAATACTGGTCCCGGATGTGCTAAGTAACTCAAAAAAAGCAGCATCTCATCTGACTTGAGCGGATAATAATTGAAATAAGTATAAATCCATTCTAAACAATCATTATTCTGCTTCGGAGCGGTTTTCAGGGAACGGGCGATAAATGGAAGCAGGTCATGGGTCGGAGCGCCAAATTTGGCATTTTCAAAGTTAGTGAAATACCCATACCCTCTCTCATCATATAAAAAATGTTCTGGCGAGATCTTCCCATGAATAATGGAAACCCTCGCCTTCTCGGCGTCCTTTGTCTCTTCATACCATTCCTTCAGCTTTGTTTCAGAATATTTCAGCGCTTGCCTTACATCGTGGTAATACATACAAAACATCCATTGGAACGGCGACATGTATTCCGTATTTTCACACTCTTCAATGTAGCCGTCCAAAAATTCTTGTTCCTTTTCGAGCTCCAGAAGCGTATTTTCATAATGCTCCTGTCGATCCTCCTTTTCGATTTTCACTTCCTTGGAGGATAGGACATGCAGTCTTGCCAGCTCCCTGAACATTTGCTGATGCTTCTTGAAATAGTTTTCCCGCTCTTCGTTCGGAAGCCAAGGCATTAAATAATAAAGCTTCTGGTCATGCAAGACTGCATACCTGCCATCAACTGTCGGATAAATCGGCACGATTCTGTTATACCCCTTTTGGTATAATGTCCGGACGTGACGGATAAAGTCAGAACCTTTATGGGGATCAATTGTTTTAAGCGCAAATGTACCTTTGCTGCAATAGATCTTCACAATCCTGCCGAACTCCTCCACAAACTGCGGCTCCACACCGTACGGCTCTAAAATGGGTGTATATTTTTTTAACGTGTTTTTTTCACTCATATGCGCCCACACTTTCTTATTAGGAAAAGAGATTGGCTTCATCTCCTCATGGTGATAACGGGGCTAGCTTTACCCTTTTAAATAATGCCACCTGCAAAACTTACTTTTCAGCAAATTTACTCGGAATGTATAACACTTGCCCTTCCACAACATCCTGATTGACTTCAAGATGGTTTTCCTTTAGCAGGTTATGAACATTAACATTATAACGTTCACTTAACTTCTCGATCGTATCACCTTGCTGGACAATGACTACCTTTAGCTTCGTATGTGTCTCCTCTTCCTTTCGGGCGAAGAATTCTGTAAAGGTCAATGTTTTCTTTTTCGCGAAAATGCCTTTTTTCTTCTTTGGTCCATTGTCGCTTTCAGAAGAAGACTCATCAAGTTCATCCTTCTCGTGTTCTGAGTATTCTGCCGTTGATTCATCGAGCTTTTGCTCAGAGGATTCAGGAACAGGCTTATCGAACACATTCTCTGCAGGGAATGTTTCTTCTTCAGCTCTAAATAAGGAAACTTTTACTTCAGGCTTATTGTCTGCTATAGGTTCTGCAAGAACTGCCGGTGGCTCCTCTATTACATCTGCTTCTGCAAATAAAGGCACATCCGATGTGTTATCTTCCTCCTCCCAATCTTCATCCTTTTGTGGAGGGGCTTTGCGGACTTCCAATTCAAATGGCTCATATTCTTCTATGCCAGACTCTGCTGAAATCCGTTCTTCCTCTTCCATCAATGGACTAATTCTTTGAAACGGCTGGACTTCAATTTCAACATGTTCTTGTTCCTCTTCACTTTCTCTAAACACAGGCTGGTTTTCAATCTTCACTTCAGCAACCCCAAAGTCTACGTCTTCCCTGCTTGACGTACCAGCAGTCAACTCTACTTCTTCCTCTGGATTCTGCCTAACCCCGTATCCTCTTGTCAATGCTTCTAGTTCATCTTCTTGGTCATTTTCTGGTTGGACAAAGACTTGCTCTGCCTCCGTATTGTCTGCTTTTTCTTCTCGTCCCGGATAATAGGAAGTCCATTCATCCTCATTGACCTCTTCTTCGGCTGCTTGTTCTTCGTTCGTCAGGCCTGCAATAGATAATTCTGCTGTAAGATTCAGGCAGCTTCTTTCTGGAAAGACATAATCAAATGTCTCGATTTCAACTACAATATCATCGATGCTGCTTACTCGCGAGAATGGGATTGTAATGTCGACAGGAAAATGATGTAAAAACTCGTTAACTCCTTCTTCCCTTTCCAGAACGGAATGAACTAATTTAGGAGCCTTAAATACCTCCTCTTCTTCCGGCTGATTTGTCTGTGTTCGATTGTATTCACCTGTTAATTCTAATGAACCTTGAATGGTAATATACTGATCGTTTTCTTGGATGGTTATATTCGGGTCAAGTGAAATAGAAAGCAGATCATCTACTTCCTGTCCTTTTTGAAACCAGACTGACTCTTCCAACGAAAACCGTAAAATAGACGAATTTTCTTGAGACAAAGCGACTCCTCCCTTCATTCCTTTCACGTATAATCACAATGTCAATTACAATTTATGAACAGAACTGCCCTTTTATGAATAATTCTTTGTTTGGAAAGTCTATGAATTTAAGAAAAGGAGGCGGGAAAATTAGCTAGTTTAAATTAATCTGAAAGATGCTGGTCCTTGAAAGCTCTCCGCAGGCAAGCATCGAGTGCTTCGCCGCTGCACTCCTATAGGGTCTCGCCTACCTTGCTTCTCCCGCAGGAGTTAAGCAGACGCTTCTTTTGAACCAATCACTTTTATGTGGGATTTTAGAATGTTAACGGAACGAAATTAACATAATCAAAAGTTTATTTATGCTCAGATACATAGTCTGCTAAGGAAAAGATTCGGCAGTTGCCGAGCTAATAGAGATGAAAAATCTGCATGTTACCAAGGTTACATTTCACTGACAAGACAGATTCCAGTCTAATTTTTAGTCTAAAAACGTAATAAACCCCAATCGATAGTTAATTCGATTGGGGTTTATCTGCTCTAAAACCTAAAGCTGCTATAAGAACTAGTTCATATAAGTATTTATTTTAACTTAGAGAAAGCAATTTCTGCTGCCTTAATTGTATGAACAATATCGTCTTCACTTAAAGCTGTTGATAAAAACAAGCCTTCAAACTGGGATGGCGGCAGGAATACACCTTGCTCAAGCATTTCATTATAAAATGTAGCAAAGTAGTCTAGATTGGAAGTTTTCGCACTTTCGTAGTCAACAACCTCTTCATTAGTGAAGAAGAAGCCAATCATGGAACCAGCACGGTTAACTGTAAAGGGAATTTTGTATTTTTGAGCCGCTTCCTTAAGGCCCGCTTCAAGTTTATCTGCTTTAAGGATAAATTCTTTGTAGCTTTCAGGCGACAATTGGGACAATGTCTCAAAGCCCGCTGTCATTGCCAGCGGATTTCCTGATAATGTACCTGCTTGATAAATCGGTCCGCTTGGCGCAACTTGATTCATGATTTCTGCTTTACCCCCGTATGCTCCAACAGGAAGTCCTCCACCAATAACTTTCCCAAGGCAAGTCAAATCAGGAGTAATTCCAAAATATCCTTGGGCACAGCCATAATCTACTCGGAAGCCAGTCATAACCTCATCAAAAATGAGCAATGCTCCGTATTTTTCGGTTATCTCACGCAAACCTTGCAGGAATCCATCTTTCGGCGGCACAACACCCATATTTCCTGCTACTGGCTCTACTATAATTCCAGCAATATCTTCTCCGAATGTTTCGAAGGCATACTTGATGCTTTCAAGGTCATTGTAGGCTACTGTAATCGTGTTTGCGGCAACTCCCTCTGGAACCCCAGGGCTGTCCGGTAAACCTAGTGTTGCGACCCCTGAACCTGCTTTAATTAAAAGAGAGTCGCCATGTCCGTGGTAACAGCCTTCAAACTTGATGATTTTGTTTCTGCCAGTATAGCCTCTTGCCAGTCTGATTGCACTCATTGTCGCTTCTGTACCTGAAGATACCATGCGGATGATTTCAATGCTCGGCACTCTTTCCTTTACAAGCTTTGCTAGCTCATTTTCGATTAAAGTTGGGGCTCCAAAGCTTGTCCCCTGCTCCGCCACTTTTTTGATTCCTTCCACTACCTGGTCATTGGCATGCCCTAAGATAAGCGGACCCCATGACAGCACGTAGTCAATGTATTCATTGCCATCAATATCGTAAATTTTGGAGCCTTTGCCTGAATTCATGAATACAGGATTCCGCTTCACAGATTTAAACGCACGGACAGGGCTGTTTACACCGCCTGGCATTAATTCGACCGCTTCCTTGTATGCTTTCTCTGACTTTTCATATGAACGCATGCTATCCCTCTTTTCTTATTGTTCTTTCAACCAGCGAGCAATGTCTTTCGCAAAATAAGTCATAATTAAATCTGCTCCGGCACGCTTCATGCTTACCATCATTTCCATCACGATTCTTTCTTCATCAATCCAGCCGTTTTGCGCAGCAGCCTTCACCATGCTGTATTCTCCACTTACATTATAGATTACGATTGGCATTTTCAGTGTGTTTTTCATGTCGCGCACAATATCCAAATATGGCATACCAGGCTTAACAATCATGAAATCTGCCCCTTCTTCCACATCTGATTCTGCTTCTCTTAATGCTTCGAGTCGGTTAGCAGGATCCATTTGATATGCTTTGCGGTCACCGAATTGAGGTGTGCTGTCAGCGGCTTCCCTAAAGGGCCCGTAAAAAGCTGAAGAGTATTTCACTCCGTAGGACATGATTGGCGTATCAATATAACCTGCTTCATCAAGACCCTTGCGAATAGCAGCTACAAAGCCATCCATCATGTTGGACGGTGCGATGATGTCTGCACCTGCTTCAGCCTGGCTTACAGCTGTTTTAACAAGCAATTCTAATGATTCATCATTCAGAACACGGCCACTCTCGACAATGCCGCAATGTCCATGGCTTGTATATTCACAAAGACAAGTGTCAGCAATGATAACAATCTCCGGATAGTTTTCCTTAATGAATCGGATTCCTTCTTGAACAATCCCATGATCATGAAATGCCTGTGTACCGCATTCATCCTTTTCCAACGGAATTCCAAATAACAAAACCGATTTGATGCCAAGACTTTGCACTTCATCCATTTCTTCTTTCAAGCGGTCAATCGACAAATTAAAGATCCCTGGCATAGAGGAAATTTCGCGTTTAATATTTTCACCTTCTGCAATAAAAATCGGATAAATTAGATCATCAACATGAACATGCGTTTCCCTTACTAATGCTCTCATGCTTGCAGATTGGCGCAATCTGCGGTGACGTTTAAATTGTAATGACATTTTCAAATCTCTCCTAGTCTGTTAAATATTGAACTAATTGATCCAGCATGCTGTCTACTGTAAAATTGTCAGGATAAACTTCAACATTTATGCCATAATCAGATAGTTTTTCCTTCGTTATCGGACCTATACATCCGACGATACAGTTGTTTAAGTACTCATTAAGCTTGTATGTATGGACCACATCCATAAAATATTCCACTGTGGATGAACTTGTAAACAGTAGCACATCCAAGCTTCTCTGCTGCAATGCCGCAACTAATAAAGACTCGCTCTCTTTCGGGAAGTATGTTTCATAAATGATTGCTTCCTCTGCCGCAAGCCCTGCTTCAAGCAGGTTACTGTAAAGTACACTCCTTGCCAAGCTCCCTTTTACAATGAGAACCCGATCGCCATTTGCCACTTCCTTTGAGAATTCAAACGCAAAGGTTTCCGCGACAAAGGAGGACGGAATAAAAGCAGCCTCATGGCCGTATGTGGCTAATGTTTCGGCTGTTTTATCTCCAATTACTGCTATCTTGTAGGGAAAATCCCCAAACTCCATTGCATGAAAAAAAGCGTTCACTCCATTGCTGCTCGTAAATAACAGCCAATCATAGCCGCCTTCTTGAAGTTTTGCTTGCGTATCACTCGCCAATGGAAGGCTGCGAAAGGCAAGTAAAGGAATCTCGACAGGCGTGCCTCCCAATTGCTTAATATTTTCAGACAGTTCAGATGCTTGTTTTTTTGCACGGGGGATAAGAATGCTTTTGCCGTGCAGCGGCTTATGCATCAATAATATTCTCTTCTCTCAGACGATCGATCAAATCCTTGGCTCCACGTTC
>JAPSHL010000151.1 GCA_031179905.1 Bacillus sp. (in: firmicutes)
ACTCGGTAGAAGGACAAGTGCCTGCTCTTTTTTCAAAGATTGATAGATTCGATGCTCCCAGCTGTTTTCAAGCTGAAGGATGACGCGGTTTTCTTCCAGACAAAAATGGCTAACATTGATTTTCCCCCAGCCGGCATTGCGATAAATATCAATATATTGATCAAGCACACTTCGTGTATCTATTTTGTCTTTGTAATAACTGCTCACAAGCTCTCCCATTCGGAATCCAGTTGCCTCTAGAACAGTATTAGAAACATCTTCACCTGATACCTCGATAATCGTGCTGATGAACAATTCAATAGCGGAGTCCCAAAACAGCATGGATGGGGCTCCATCAAATGTAAAAACACCTTTTTCTTTGTCCCATGTAAAAACAGTTGAGTCGACTTGTGTACGTATTATTGAGTCTCCCATCCTTATTTCTCTCCTCTCTTTATTTCTCTTCTAATTTCTTTCCTAACTCAAACATAAATTGATAAAATAGCTCCAACGTTTCTGCCACAGTTAGATCTTCTGTAAAACCGTCTACATTCTCAATAGGGAAATTCACGTCCCAAAGGCCGTCCTGGCCGTTAAACATAAGGCTGTAAGTAGCCTCTTCACCTAGCTGTTCTACAAAGTAGGCACGAATTAACTGTTCTTGTTTCTTAGGCGCCCTAAAACCAAATAATGCATCATACTTGCGAAAAACAGAATCTACCTCTAATGTCAGTCCGTCAACTTGAATAATGTTAAATAAATCAGACTCGACGTATAAATACTCTTCAAGATTTAATCTCAAGAGTGAAATTTTCTCTTCTAAAAAAGAGGCAGGCATGCCTTGCTTAATTACTTCGTCACTCTCTTTATTAGCAAGTTCCATATAAGTCTGTCCGAGTCTGTCTGAAATATTGCCAATGACGATATTTTCTTCATCTGCTAGCCCATTTTCAAGCAAGTAGGCCCTTTCTATGGGAAGAACGGAGATTTTACCGTTTTTCCCATCATTCTCGATGTATTTCATCATATTCTTTTTGATCACTTTTATTTAGCTCCTTTACTCTCTTTATTTCTTTTTTGGTCTATTTGGTTTAAAGACTGCACTGCCTGAATTCTTATTTCCTTTTGGCCCATTTGTGCGGGTTCTTTCCTGTTTAGTTCCATCCTTGCTGTTTCTTTTTGCACTATCTTGCTTTTTATTGCCATCGCCAGTATGCTGTTTTTTTCTTCCTTGTACAGCTTTTGCTTTTTGGGCTGCACGGAACCCCGGTTTTCGTTTGCTGTCTGGTGTTTTTTTCTCATGCTCTTTTTTCTCATGCTCTTTTTTATCGTCTGTCTTTTTCAATTGCTGCATTTTTTCAATAGTAATGCCTAGTTCGTCTTCAATCGTATCTAATGTTTGTCGATCATCAGAAGTATAAAGAGTAATCGCAAATCCTTCCAAGCCCGCTCTTCCTGTCCGCCCAATTCTGTGAACATAGCTTTCTGCGTCTGCAGGAATGTCATAATTGAAAACATGTGATATTCCGTCAATATCCAACCCTCTTGCCGCCACATCTGTAGCAATTAAAATAGGGAACTTTACATTACGGAAATCTTTCATCACTTGTTCTCTTTTCGCTTGAGAAAGATCACCGTGCAGTTCTCGGCATTCAAATCCATTGTTCCGAAGGACTTCATACAATTTGCTTACTCTTCGTTTCGTACGGCAAAATACAACGGCCATATAAGGATTAAAAGTTGTGATTAAACTCATTAATGTGCCTTGTTTTGCTCTGTCAGTTGAGTGCATGGAAAACTGCTTTACTGTTACAGCAGGTCCTTGTTTTTTCTCAGCGGTCATATATTCAGCATCATTCATATATTTCTTAGCAAGCATTTTAATATTGTCTGATATTGTTGCAGAGAACATTAAAGTCTGCCTGCTTGCTGCCGCTTTACGCATTATGTATTTCACTTCTTCTAAAAAGCCGATATGAAGCATTTGGTCTGCCTCATCCAACACTAATACTGACAAGCGGTCAAGCTTGATTTGGCCACGTTTCATATAATCGATTAGTCTGCCTGGTGTCGCAACAACAATGGAGATATTATCCTTCATTCGATGAAGTTGCTTCTCCACATCCTGTCCGCCGTAAGCAGTGAGCACCTCTGCATATTCAGGTTTCACTTTCTCTATTTCAGCAGCAATCTGAATCGCTAGCTCTCTTGTCGGGCTGACAATCAATGCTTGAATATAGTCTGCGTCTTCTTTCAGTTTTTGTACGATCGGTAAAGCAAATGCATATGTTTTACCAGTACCGGTTTGCGCCTGCGCTATTACATCTTTACCTTCTAAAATGGATGGAATCACTAATTTTTGAATAGGAGAAGGTTCCGTAATTCCTCTATTTCGTAAAAGGTTTATCGAGTTATCATTTATTCCTAAGCTTTTAAAATCTGTCAATTAATATCCCTACTTTCTAATGGCTGACCTTACAACAGCCAACCATCCTTTATTTTGGCTTTTTATCATGAAAATAGCAAGTGTATGTGTGGAATTCTTGTCTGAAAACATATGATTCCTGTAAAATTCCCAAAAAAGAAAGGAGCAATAGACCTCAGTCTATGCTCCTAGCATGATTTAGACCAACTTAAGAATTTCGGTGACTGCATAAGCTACACCATCATCATTGTTGCTCTTTGTTGTGTCGCTTGCTCTTCTCTTAATTTCATCAGGAGCATTTTCCATTGCGAATGACCTTGTGGACACTTCGAATTGAGTTAAATCATTGCCGCCATCTCCAAATGAATAAATTTCATCAAAAACCATGTTCTTCATATTTTCATATCTTCTAATCGCTTTCCCTTTTTGAGCATAACTCGAAGTGATTTCACAGTTATTTGGGAAAGAGGATGAAAATGATACACTGGTAATATCTTTTAAACTATTTTTGACCGTGTCAATCCGGTCAATTTCTGTTTCATTAACTACCGCTATCAATTTATATATCTTAATATCTTCCATTTCCACGATACCTTCATAATCCTGGCTATTGAACATTTGTTTAATTTGATCCCATGATTTTCCTCTCAAAGAAGGCAAAGTACCTGGGAATCCCCCTCTATTTGTATAGACAAGAATACCGACTTTTAATGGCTTTAATTTTGCTAAAAGTTCAAAATAAACATCCTTAGATAAGGTAGTTTCATAGAGTAATTCTCCTGTCTCTGAATACATCATACTTCCATTTAAACAAAAAATGGGTAGCTCTAATTCAGACACACCAGGCACTTTAATTACATCCGCATACTGTCTGCCTGTGTTAAGGATAACTTCTATATTATTTTCCTTCATTTGTTTAATGACATTTCTATTATTATCGGAAATTCGATGCTCATCGTCTAACAGAGTCCCGTCGAGATCAATGGATACACATTTCATTCTGTTTTCCCCCTAACTGTACTTTACTCTTAGTATTATAACTTTTCAACATACTAATAGACAGTCTTTTTGCAAGAAGAAGGAGAGAGCATAAGCTCACCCCTTCTTAAGCATCAAGCTTTGTGTCAAGGGGCTTAAGTCTAGCTTCAATCTGTTCCCTCTGTGGCTCCAAAAACGGGGGAAGTGCCAATGACTCTCCAAGATGGTCAATATGCTCGTCCGTATCAAAACCTGGACCATCTGTCGCCAGTTCAAACAAGATGCCATTTGGTTCCCTAAAGTAGAGCGATTTGAAATAAAAGCGATCAACAAAGCCAGAGTTTTGGAATCTAGACTCATTCACTTTATTAATCCACGCATACAGCTCCTCTTCGTCATCCACACGAAATGCAACATGATGCACTCCCCCTCTGCCAAGACGCTGTACAGGTAAATCGCTTCTTTCTTCTATATGGACTTCTGCACCAGTTCCACCTTCACCGGTTTCAAAGATGAGAATATCTGGCTGATTTTCAATAGTTGCAGGAAATTGCCCTTTTAAACGGAAACCCATTATTTCAGTAAGTACACGTACCGTTGATTCTGTACGGCGGACGGTTAGTTGAACTGGTCCAAGTCCGATAATCGCATGCTCAAGCGGAATCGGTCCATTTTTCCATGGTGTTCCACCTAATACTCCTTCGTTTTGTTCATCAGACACGAGGAAAAATCGCTGGTTTTCAAAATCGCGGAATTCAAGTGTTTTCCGTCCGGCACGTTCACTAATATCTCCATGAGTAACTTGCAATTCATCAAATCGATTTGCCCAATATTGTAAGGATGCATCACTTGGAACACGTAAAGATAACGCAGAAATGCTGCTGACTCCTTCCCTGTTTGGAGCAAGGTTCGGAATCTCAAAGAAAGTCAGCTCTGTTCCTGGATTGCCCTTTTCATCACCATAAAATAGATGATAAACAGATGGGTCATCTTGATTAACAGTTTTTTTAATAAGACGCATACCTAAAGTTTTTGTATAAAAATCATAATTTTGCGATGCTTTTGATGTCATGGCTGATACATGATGAATGCCTTTAAAGTTCATTATATGTCCTTCTTTCTATTTCTGTATTTTTTTCAGCAGGTTGAGGAACTGCTTTTTTTCCACTTCTGTTAATGAATCAAATTGTGCTGCTTGAAACATTTCTTGTTTGGGTATCACTTCATTGTATAGTTTAAGTCCTTTTTCCGTCAGTGATACATATTTCGTTTTCCATTCCTGCTTTCTTTCAATTAGATTCTGCTCTTCCATTTTCTTTAGGAGCTGGGTAATATTCCCCTTTGAAACAAGCAGCTTATCTGCAAGCTCTTGCTGAGATATTGACTTATTATGGCCAATTTGTGCCAGCAAATCCAGCTGAGCCACATTCAAGCCGAATTTCTTCAAATGGTGGTTGCTTTTTCTGTTGCTATTGTTATAAAACCTTGATAACCGAAACCATAATAGAATGCCTAATCTCACATTTCTGTTTGTTTTTGTCATTATTATTCACCTAGAATTTATCAGTTTAGCTATAAACTTATATTATCAGTTTATACCTAAACTGATAATTAATCAAGATAATGAGATAATTGCATTAAATTTTCAATTGTATGCTTATGACCAGGATAAACTAACTGATGAGTATCTTACGCTGTTTAGTACACATCAATTTTTAATGGAAAAGAACGTATTCATTCCTGTAAACTCGGAGGTTAATGGACAGAAAAAAACCTAAGCGTTTAATTGCTTAGGTTTTTTCTCATATATTTATTTCTATCATAACCGGACAATGATCACTGCCCATGACATCGCAATGAATTTCCGTGTCTACTAGTCTGTCTTTTAATACTTCAGAAAGAATAAAATAATCAATTCTCCAGCCGATATTCCGTTCTCTTACTTTAGCCATATAAGACCACCACGTATACACCTCTCCTTTATCCGGATAGAGATAACGGAAGCTGTCTATATATCCTGACTCAAGCAAGCTCGTCATTTCCCCTCGCTCTTCCAAAGTGAAGCCAGAGTTACCTAGATTCGATTTTGGATTTTTCAAATCTATCTCCTGATGAGCAACATTTAAGTCTCCACAGTAAATAACAGGTTTAATAGCATCAAGTTCATTTATATATTTTTTCAGCTGCTGCTCCCATTCAATCCTATAACCCAGTCGACTTAAGTCCCTTTTAGAGTTTGGTGTATATACGTTAAGCAAGAAAAATTCAGGGAATTCCAATGTTATTGCTCTTCCTTCCAATTCCTCGAAGTCTTCTCCGATACCGAATGTGACACTGATCGGCTCCTGTTTCGTAAAAACGGCCGTACCAGAGTAACCTTTTCGTTCTGCATAATTCCAAAACTGGTGATACCCTTCTAGGTCCAGCTGAATTTGGCCTTCCTGCAGCTTTGATTCTTGTATACAAAAAACATCTGCATCTATTTCATTAAAAAAGTCTAAGAAGCCCTTTTTTACACATGCTCTTATACCATTGACATTCCATGTTACTAATTTCATCTGTAATGCTCCTTACTATTAATAATCATTCTAAATTAATAGATTAACATGAAACTAGCAATCAATAAAGTAATATACTTTTTAAATCCATTCAAAAAAAATCTTATCCCTATTGCCTGAATGAGCACATGGGATAAGATTATTGTTAAACAACAGTAGGAGATTCAGCGAAGCCGACATTATAATGGCGAATCAGCTTATAAAGTCCTTTTGAAATCTGTTCTTTTCCGTAGAAAGGCTTTCCATGGCCAGTATAAATGGTGCTAGGTTCTAATTTAGCCAGTTTTATGATGGATTCTCTGCTTTCTGCTCGATTTGGTGTAAAATAAGCGGGGGGACCGTGTAACTCTTCTTTCTGTGTTAATACTGCAAATAATGACTCTTGTTTAACCGTTACAAACGCATCTCCTGCTAATAAAAGACCATCTTCTTTCCTGTATAAGGAAATATGGCCTTTCGTATGTCCTGGTGTATGAATGGTTTCCCAACCTTCCATGAAATCCAACTCTGTTCCGGTTTCTATTACATTTAAATTAGAGTGAAGCTGAATACCGTCCCGAGGATAAAAAGGTGATAAAAATGACATAACCCCCTTCACGGTAAATGGTGTTGGTCTTGGATACTGTTTTTCTCCAGTTAAATAAGGCATTTCCTCCTGATGGGCATATATCGGAACGTCCCACTCACGCAATAAAACTGCCAATGCCCCAATATGATCAAAATGGCCATGTGTTAACACAATTGCTTTTGGCTTCTTTTTCCCAAATAACTGTGAAGCGTATCGTATGATAAATTTGGCCGAATATGGTACTCCTGCATCCATCAAAACCCATTCATCTTTGTCTTTCCCAATTCCAGAAATAAACGCAATATTAGCTATTGCTGTTTTGTACCCGTAAACATCTGTTGCTATTTTCATGTTTGACTCTCCTTTTATCTATTATTGTTGCCAATAATTTTGTTATGACACAGAATTTCAATTATTATTTGCGCTTATACATATAATTTTTCGTAATAGTGAAAACTAAGCATAAACACACTAGGAGATGCTTTAAATGGAATCACAGCAAATAAATCTGCTTAATAAATTTAAAAAAGATGAATCAGAGCATTCAGAAGAGTGGTTTAGCTACTGGATGGACTATTCAGCACCAGATCATTGGCAGTTTTGGGTTGGCCTTGGTCTCTTAATTCTACCCTTAATTGTTTTTTTTCTATTCCTAAATAAACGAAACGCCCTTCAGGTCGGCTTCTATGGTTATAACGTCCATGTTTTCTTTACCTATATTGATGCATACGGCACCAATAATGGCTATTGGTTCTACCCTTTTAAAGTGCTGCCGATCCTGCAATCCAGTTTTGCACTCGACGTATCATTTGTCCCTGTAATTTTTAGCTTAGTTTATCAATGGACACAATCAAAACATAAGAATTATTATTTGTGGATAGTGATTTTATCTGCACTTTTTGCCTTTATTTTCAAGCCTTTGTTAATGACGATCCGGATGTTCGAGTTAGGTAATGGGGCGAATTACTTTCATCTTTTTATAGGTTATATCATAGTAGGAATAACAGCAAAATGGATGACAAACCTGTTCTTATATCTTCAAAAAATAGCAAAAAATGCAGCCTCATAAGAGACAAAGAAGTGTGCATTAGATGCCTACTTGGTTTGTTTCTTGTTTTTAAGTGGATGTTTTGACCAAGCTGGAGAAAAAATGATACGATGGCAACGAGGTGAAACGACGATGATAGATTCATTTAAAGCAGTTGTTGTAGATAAAAAAGACGAAGATTTCTCCTTAGCGGTGGAACAGGTCAGCTTAGAAACGTTGTCAAAAGGAAATGTACTTATTGAAGTCCATTACTCTGGAGTGAATTATAAGGATGGGCTTGCTAGTGTACCAAACGGTAAAATTGTCCGTTCTTATCCTCATATTCCAGGTATTGATTTGGCAGGTGTGGTTGTCTCTTCTGAAGATGAACGATATCAAAAAGGTGATAAAGTCATTGCTACGAGCTACGAGATCGGCGTAACTCATAGCGGGGGCTACAGTCAATATGCAAATATCCCTGCAGATTGGATTGTGCCGCTGCCAGAGGGACTTACATTAAAAGAAGCTATGATCATTGGAACAGCAGGCTTCACAGCAGCATTGTCAGTCCAGCGACTTGAAGACAATGGCTTGAAACCGGATAATGGCAAAGTACTTGTAACAGGATCAACAGGCGGTGTCGGAAGCATTGGTGTTGCCATGCTTGCTAAGCTCGGTTATGAGGTCGAAGCAAGTACAGGCAAGGAATCTGAACATGAATACTTAACAGCCATCGGTGCAAGCAGCATCATTTCCAGAACGGATATTTATGATGGTAAAGTCAAAGCTCTTGATAAACAGCAGTGGGCTGGTGCGATTGACCCTGTCGGAGGAAGCACATTAGCTGCTATCACTAGCAAGCTTCAATATAACGGCTCTGTGGCTGTAAGCGGCTTAACAGGTGGCGGTGATGTCCCGGCAACGGTATATCCGTTTATCCTAAGAGGTGTAAATGTACTGGGCATAGATTCTGTTTATTGTCCGATGGAAACAAGAATAAAAGTATGGAACCGAATCGCTTCTGACTTAAAGCCAGCTGATTTAACTAAATTTATTGCTAGTGAAGTAACACTCGAAGAACTTCCTTCCGTTTTACCAACCATTCTACAGGGCTCAGTTCGAGGAAGAATAATTGCTGATATTAGACGATAAAAAAAGGACCTTAGAAAAGGTCCTCAGCTTGTGGGGAAAGGTACCTTTATTTCTTCACAAGCTTTTTTATTTTCTTATACATCTAGTAAAATCTTCGATTTTTGATAAAAAAT
>JAPSHL010000362.1 GCA_031179905.1 Bacillus sp. (in: firmicutes)
TGAATGAGACAAATTTGGCAATTTTCAGGAGAAGGCAAATTGGGCTTATTTATCAATTCTATAATTTGATTCCAATTTTGACTGTAGAAGAAAACATCACATTGCCATTGTTGCTCGACCAGCATCAAGTGGATGAAAGCAAGTTCAACGATATAGTCAGGGTTCTTGGACTCAAGGACCGTCTCCATCACCTTCCAAATCAGTTATCAGGCGGTCAGCAGCAGCGTGTTTCAATCGGACGTGCTCTTATCAGTAATCCAGCTATTGTTTTGGCTGATGAGCCTACAGGAAATCTCGACAGCAAAAACAGCAAGGAGATAATGGAATTATTGAAAATGTTCAATAAAACATTTAATCAGACATTGATTGTTATTACTCACGATGAAAGGATTGCCTTGCAGGCAGACAGAGTCATTGCAATTGAAGATGGAAAGGTCGCCAAGAATGAGGTGATTCGTCCGTGAATATTATTCAAAAGCTTACAGTAAGACATTTAAAGGAGAATAAGCGACGCACGATTGTTACAATCATTGGTGTCATTATTTCCACGGCAATGATTATGGCAGTAGCTACACTTGGTGTTTCCTTTCTCGATTTATCCATAAGACAGTCAATTTCCGAGGATGGAGAATGGCATCTGAAGTACGAGGATGTTAATCAAAACAAGCTAGCGGAAATAGAAAAAGATGAAGCGACGAAGAAACTTTTTCTCTCAAAGAATTTAGGCTACTCAGAAATAAAAAATCCTGCAAATGAATACAAGCCATATATCTTTTATAAGGCTTTTAATGAAGCTGGTTTTAAAGCCTTCCATGTAGAACTTAGTGAAGGACGCCTCCCTGAAAATCCTAATGAAATCATCCTCTCAAAGAGCATGATGGAAGATTTGTCATTATCCTATAAACTTGGAGATGAGATTACATCAGATATTGGCGAAAGAGCCGAAATCGGGAATGAGCAAGGTGTGGAGATGACACAGCAGTTTAGCGTTCTTATGGATGAACAAGGGAAGCGGACGGAAAGTGTTATAAATACAACTGAAAAAACCTTTACTGTTGTCGGCATCATGGAGAATCCATCATGGGCATATACATATGAACCTGGCTATACAGCTATAAGTTATGTCGATTTTACGTCACTTGCCCAAGATGATACTGCAGATGCAGTAATTGTTCTAAATAAAGTTACAAGCTCACTTTACAGCCATGCAGAGGCACTTGCTAAGAGATTGGATATTGATAAAATCACTTATAATGATGACTTGCTTCGCTACTATGGTGTTACAGATAATGACAGCTTGCGAACAACATTGTATGGTACTGCTGCCGTCATTATTGCGGTTATTATTATCGGTTCTGTTGCATTGATCTATAATGCATTTGCAATCAGTGTGTCGGAGCGGGCTAGACACTTAGGGATGCTTTCAAGTGTTGGGGCAACCAAAAAGCAAAAAAGGAACGCTGTGTTTTTTGAGGGGGCCGTTATCGGAGCAATCAGCATACCATTAGGTATTCTGGCAGGAATTATCGGTATTGGCACAACATTCATTTTCATTAATTCTTTCATCGAAGGTGCTTTAAATGTCACAGAGAAATTGAAGCTGGTCGTGACTCCTTACTCAATCTTAGCGGCATTAGCGGTGTCTATCTTTACGATTTTCATCTCAGCTTATTTGCCTGCTCGCAAAGCATCTAGAATTTCCGCTATTGAGGCTATTCGCCAAACACAGGATGTGAAGCTGACAGGCAAAGCAGTTAAAACCTCAAAGCTTATACGTAGGCTGTTTGGAATAGAAGCGGCAATCGGACTGAAAAATTTAAAACGCCATAAACGCAGATACCACGCCACTGTCTTTTCTTTAGTAATCAGCATTGTGTTGTTTTTGTCTGTATCGTTTTTTACAACAAACATAAAAAAATCACTGCAGATGTCACAAGAAAATGTTAATTATGATATTCAAATATTCAGCTCGCTTCAAAAGGAACCGAGTGATTATATTCCATTAACGAAACTTTCATACGTAACAGATAGTACAATCACAAGAGAGATGTTCGTTTTAAATACATGGATTAATGAATCTGATATTGCAGATGAATTAAAGGAAATGGTCAAAGAGGATAAGAGTACTCTTAAAGACGGGAAATTCTCGTATTCCGTTCATATTGTCAGTCTTGATGATAAAAGTTTTCAGAGTTATGCAAAGGAAGCTGGTGTTTCCTTAGAAAAGCTCCATGATGAAAATGCAAATACGGGTATTTTAGTAAACAAAATTTCTTATCAAAATCCTGATACTGGTAAATTTGTGGAAACTAACTCTGTCCATG
>JAPSHL010000152.1 GCA_031179905.1 Bacillus sp. (in: firmicutes)
TTCCATAGCATATGCAGCAAGTTTATGCTCATGCTCAGTAATATTGTCAAGGCCGATTTCCTCTAAAAAGTCTATTGCTGCTCCTAAACCAATCGCTCCTGCAATAATCGGTGTACCTGCTTCAAATTTCCATGGAAGCTCCTTCCATGAAGATTCATACAGGCCAACAAAATCGATCATCTCACCGCCAAATTCAATTGGTTCCATGTTCTCAAGCAAATGCTTTTTGCCATATAAAACACCGATCCCTGTTGGACCGCACATCTTATGGCCAGAAAAGCCAAGGAAATCACAGTCAATATCCTGCACGTCTACCTTCAAGTGAGGAGCAGCTTGCGCCGCATCCACTACAAGCACCGCACCATATTTGTGTGCAATTGCAGCAATTTCCTTGATTGGATTAATAACGCCAAGGACATTGGAAACATATGTTACAGAAACAAGCTTTGTTGAATCTGTGATTGTTCCCTCAACATCAGCCAAATTAATAGTGCCATCGCTTTGAAGAGGCAAGTACTTCAGGACAGCTCCTGTTCTTTTTGCCACTTGCTGCCACGGAATGATATTGCTGTGGTGCTCCATCGGAGAGATAACGATTTCGTCCCCCTCCTGCAGATTAGCCATCGCATAACTTTGGGCAACTGTATTTAGTGCAGTGGTTGTACCTCTAGTAAAAATAATCTCTTCCATAGAATTAGCATTGATAAAGTTTTTGACTTTTTCTCTTGCGCCTTCATAACCATCAGTAGCTCTTGTTCCTAGTGTATGAACACCACGATGTACGTTGGAATTATATTCTCTATAGTACTTATCCAATGCTTCAATCACTTGAACCGGCTTTTGTGATGTAGCAGCACTATCTAAATATACCAAAGGATGACCGTTGACTTCTTGATTTAATATTGGGAAGTATGGACGAACATCTTTGATATTCATTATTTTACTTTCCTTTCAATTACCTCAACCAATTGCTTTTTAACTCCTTCAATCGGTAGCTGTTCCACTACAGGAGCCAAGAAGCCATGGATAACAAGTCTTTCTGCCTCATGCTTTGGAATACCGCGGCTCATTAAGTAGTAAAGCTGAAGTGGATCTACTCTACCAACAGATGCAGCATGTCCTGCCGTTACATCATCTTCGTCAATAAGCAGGATTGGATTAGCATCCCCGCGAGCTTTTTCACTCAGCATAAGTACGCGTGATTCCTGTTCAGCATTTGCTTTTGTAGCACCATGCTCAATTTTACCAATACCATTGAAAATAGATGATGCACTATCCTTCATAACACCATGCTTCAAGATATAGCCTTCAGAAGCTTTTCCGAAGTGGACAACCTTTGTTGTGAAGTTTTGTTTTTGCTCTCCACGTCCCACAACAACAGATTTCGTATCACCAAACGAACCGTCACCCATAAGGTTTGTTGTGTTTTCACTGATTGTGTTACCGTCATTCATAAAGCCTAATGCCCATTCAACCTTTGCATCACGGTTAGCGATACCGCGTCTGTTTACATATGTTGTAACACCTGACGCCAAGTTGTCAACAGCACCATATTGTACTCTGGCATTAGCATTCGCAACTACTTCTGTTACAATGTTGAAAACTGCTTCCTTCGGCTCTGCAACAGACAGATAGTTTTCCACATAAACAACAGAGCTATTATCCTCTGCCACAACCAATACATGGTTAAACAAGTTTGTTTCCTCATCATCATGAAGGAAGATTGATTGAATCGGCTCTTCCACAACGACATTTTTCGGAATATAAAGGAATACTCCACCATTCAATAATGCCGCATGTAATGCTGTTAGTTTATGTTCATCAACCTTAACAGCATCCTTCATGAAATATTTTTGCAAAAGCTCACCATGCTCTCTTGCTGCTGTGAAGATGTCTGTGAAAATCACACCACTTTCCTTAAGTTCATTAGAAACAGCAATAAAAGTAGGGCGGTTGTTGCGTTGAATATATAATGTTTTATTGTTTTCCAGGTCGATCAGCGCTTTTGCCTCTTCAGGCAAATCGTTGATGCTCTCGAAATCCTGGCTGCTAACGATATGTTTATCTATTTGAGTAAAGTTCCAGTTCTTGATATTTGTTTTGTCCGGCTTTGGCATTGGAAGGTCTTCAGCCAATTCCAATGCTTTCACACGCAATTCTGTTAACCAAGCTGGTTCACCCATATCTTTTGAAAAGGAAGTGATATATTCCTGATCAAATGGTAATTTAATTTCCGTTGTCATGGTCGGGTCCTCCTAACTATTACGCTTCTTGTTCAACTGTTTCGTCTTCAATTCCAAGCTCTTGCTTAATCCAATCATAACCTTCTGCTTCAAGGCGAGCTGCTAGTTCAGGTCCGCCAGACTTAACGATGCGGCCTTGCATCATAACATGGACGAAATCAGGTGTAATATAGTTCAATAATCTTTGGTAATGTGTAATAATTAGGCAACCGAAGTCTTCGCCGCGCATTTGGTTGATACCTTTAGAAACGACTTTCAATGCATCGATATCCAAACCTGAATCGATTTCATCCAAGATAGCAATTTTTGGTTCAAGCATCATCAATTGAAGAATCTCATTACGTTTCTTTTCCCCGCCAGAGAAACCTTCATTCAAGTATCTTTGTGCCATATCTGGATCCATTTCCAAGAATTCCATATTGCTATCCATTTTACGGATAAATTTCATCAATGAAATTTCATTGCCTTCACCTAGTCTGCTGTTAAGAGCAGAACGCAAGAAGTCAGCATTTGTGACACCGCTGATTTCACTTGGGTATTGCATTGCCAAGAAAAGGCCAGCACGGGCACGTTCGTCTACTTCCATTTCCAATACATCTTCGTCATCAAGCTGAACACTTCCGCTTGTTACTTCATATTTCGGATGTCCCATGATTGCAGAAGAAAGAGTAGATTTACCTGTACCATTTGGTCCCATGATTGCATGGATTTCTCCGCCTTTAACTTCAAGGTTTAAACCCTTGATAATTTCTTTCTCATCAATTGCTACATGTAAGTCATTGATTACTAATTTAGATTGACCCATTATTTAATACCTCCACAGTAAAAGAAGTTTTGTTCACAAAATTGTCGAAACTTCATTATCAATTTATTATCATTCTAATCTTATAACAAATAAAATCTAATGGCAACCTTTGTAGCCTTAAACTTATTTGTTCATTACACATAATAATACCAAATATTATGTATTTTTTAAAATATGCCGATTCTTTCGTTTTTCTGTTGCACTTTGGAGAAATTTATTGTCGTTTCTAGAAGTCATAAATTATTATAAAAAACTTTTTTCTTCCTTATTATATATTTCTAAGATTTCACATCATGAAGAAGGAGCCGGAAGATGCTTATCGCTTACCCCCGGCTCCTCAATTATGCTTAATCTTCATGCTTATTGTTGGATGGATGTAAATTCTGCCATTGCTTCTTGCACCAATGTAACAGCCTGACTCATTACTGCTCCGCCTCCAAAAGCTGCAGTAACACCAATTGCTTCAAGGATTTCCGCTTCAGTAGCACCTTGGTCGATACAGCCTTTTACATGATAGATGATGCAGTATTCATCTTGAGAATACAAGCTTATTCCTAGAGCGATAAGCTGCTTCTCCTTTTGCGATAAATGTCCTTCTTGAAAACATTTTTCCGTATATGCATTGAATAATTCAGCAAGCTCAGGCATTTTTTTCGTAAAAGTCCCTAATCCTTCTTTATAATGGTGAATTGCATTTCCTATAGAACCAGTTGTTTGCATATCCATCAATCATAGCCTCCATTTTCAAAAAGTTTGCACTTAATTGCAATGTAAATCGCAAACTTAGTATTGATAAATGCAGTAATTCTTATTCCTGAAAATAAAGAAACGCTCCAGGTTATCTGGAGCGTTTCTTCCAATATTATTCAGATACAGGGATAACTGCACCTTTATATTCTTCGTTGATGAAGTCTTGAATTTCTTTGGATTGCAATACTTCAACAAGTGTTTTAATTTCTTCTTTCTTTTCGTCCTCTTTGCGAACTGTGATGATGTTTGCATACGGAGACTCACTGCCTTCAATCTCAATTGAATCTTCAACTGGGTTTAGACCTGCATCCAATGCATAGTTTGCATTGATAACAACAGCATCACCTTCGTTGTTGTTAAAGATTTGTGGCAACAATGATGGCTCATAATCAGGTTGGAACTTGATATTTTTCGGGTTTTCTGCGATATCAGCAACAGTTGCACTTACTTTATCAACACCGTCTTTAAGTTTGATTAAGCCGCCTTTTTCCAATAGTGAAAGCACACGGCCTTGCTCTGCAACAGAGTTAGAGAAGATTACTGTTCCTCCATCTGGAAGTTCATCTAAACTTTTGTAATTTTTAGAATATACAGCCATTGGCTCAATGTGAATAGCTCCAGCGCTGACAAAGTCATAACCGTTTTCTTTAATTTGGTTATCAAGATAAGGGATATGTTGGAAATAGTTTGCATCTAATTCTTTAGATTCTAATGCTTTGTTTGGCAAGATGTAATCTTGGAATACTTCAATTTTTAAATCAATTCCTTTTTCAGCCAAGATTGGTTTTGCTTTTTCCAAAATTTCAGCATGCGGTACGTTTGAAGCTCCAATTACTAATTTTTTTGTATCACCATCGCCTGATGATGAATCTTTTTCTTTAGAAGAAGTGCCGCAAGCAGCTAAAGCCAACAATAGTGTAAGTGCAAATAGTAAAGATAATAATTTCTTCATACGTTTTACCCCTTTTTTGTTTTTTATTTATCTTACATGATTTCCACCCACGTAATCAGACGCGGGAGAAAATCGTGAACATATAATTATCTTTTATCAATTTTCGATGTGATAATATCACCAATAATCTGAATGACGAACACAATAATCAGGACAATTATTGTGGCAATCAATGTTACATCAGATCTGTTGCGCTGGAATCCTTCCAGATAAGCAAGGTTTCCTAGTCCGCCTGCTCCAATAACACCTGCCATTGCCGTAGAACCAACAAGGGCAATGGCTGTTACTGTAATTCCGGAAACTAAAGCTGGCAATGATTCTGGGATCAATACCTTTGTGATAATTGTCAACGGCTTTGCTCCCATGGACTTAGCTGCTTCAATAACACCCTTGTCCACTTCCCTTAAACCAATTTCCACAAGTCGTGCATAAAACGGTGCTGCTCCGATAATCAATGCTGGCAGCGCAGCCTCTGCTCCAATCATGCTGCCGACGAGAAGCTTAGTAAACGGAATAAGCAATACGATTAATATGATGAATGGAATAGAGCGGAAAATGTTCACAATAGCACTTATGATCTTATTGATGACCTCATTGCTCCACATATTTCCTTTCGCTGTCAGAAACAGCGTAATCCCTAGTACTAAACCTAATATAAATGTGATAACGATAGAGTAGCCTGTCATGTAGAGTGTTTCTACAGTTGCTTGCCACATTTTCTCCCAATCTACATTCGGAAATAATTGTGTCATCCTTCAATCACCTCCACACTAATTTCTTGTGATTGAAGAAATTGAAGGGCCTTGCCAACTTCTTCTTCTATTCCGTCCAAATGAATATACAGTGTTCCGTATGAACCATTTTGGGTTGGAGAAATCTTTCCTTGAATGATGTTTACTGTTATATCGAATGAGCGGATCAGCTGAGTAATGATAGGCTTTTCTGCACTTTCGCCAACAAACCCAAGCATGATAATCTTGCCAGTTGTGTAATTTGCAAGCAAATGCTCAATTGTATCTTTTGCATCATCAGGCTCAATTACTTGCTGTACAAATCTTTTTGTGATATCTTGCTCCGGCTGTTTGAAAACATCAATTACAGGTCCTGTTTCTACCACTCGGCCGCCTTCCATAACAGCAACACGATGACAAATTTTGCGGATAACATGCATTTCATGTGTGATCAGCACAATTGTAAGCCCTAGTCGTTTATTAATGTCTACAAGCAAATCCAAGATTGCATCTGTCGTTTGCGGGTCAAGTGCGGATGTTGCTTCATCACAGAGAAGAACTTTTGGATCACTTGCAAGGGCTCTTGCAATTCCGACACGCTGTTTTTGCCCTCCGCTCAGCTGGGATGGATAGGCATCTTCTCTGCCTTCAAGACCGACAACCTTAATCAGCTCTAATACCTTTTTCTCACGCTCCGCTTTACCAACCCCCGCAATTTCCAGTGGAAAGCTGATATTTTCTTTAACTGTTCGTGACCAGAGAAGATTAAAATGTTGGAAAATCATGCTGATTTCCTGACGAGCCTGTCTCAGCTTGCTCCCCTTTATTTTAGAAACTTCGTATCCTGCTACAGAAACAGTACCCTGGGACGGGATTTCAAGACCATTAAGCATGCGGATTAACGTACTCTTTCCTGCCCCACTGTATCCGATTACTCCAAAGATTTCGCCTTTATCTATTGTTAAGTCAACATTGTCTACCGCAGTCACTTTTCCTTTTTTAGAAGGATATACCTTTTTGACCTTTTGGATATTAATCATTTCTTACTCACCTTCTTTGCTGTCTTATCAAACGTTCAAATCTACTTATTATCGTAAATAGCTTTTTACCGAATTGTCTAATCCATACTTTATTTTGGGTATAAAAAAAGCCTTCCTGCTTATATAAAATGAGCAGAAAGGCATTATGATTTAACCTTCCTCTCATCTATCAAAGCATTTGCTTTGTGTGAATTGGCACCATGTCATACTTTGACGGTTGCCGGGCTTCATAGGGCACATCCCTCCACCTCTCTCGATAAGAGTATAGAATATATAGTTATAATAAGTTTGCTAAATGAATAAATTTGATAGTCGTAATGTAACATGGCGAAATAGTAGGTGTCAATCATTTTTTTTAAGTTTCTAATATAGTGTTTTTTCTGAACTGCCGTTTGAACCATTGTTATATTTTCTGACAATAACATATATGGTTAAGTTTTCTAAAAATACTGTAAATACTACTCTTAAAAGACTCATCCACAATAAAAGTATGGAATCCTTACAATTAATTAACATTATATTGAAATAAAAAAACTCCCTTTTTAAAAGGAAGTCTTAGAATGTATTTTTTAAACTTTTAAAAATAGGAATATTGATTTACACAGCAGTGGCTCCATGCGTTTGAGGAGAGTACAGAAAAGCTACATCTCTGTGATTCTTTATTGTCTTCGAGCTGTCTTGCTAATCTCGTAGGGTCTCACCTTTTCCGACCCAATCATCATTAATATTACACCCAAATTTAATGACAGACTCTAACACTTCCTTTTTGAATTAACGGAAGTATTCTATTAAGGGCAGCTTTTACACATATCATGTTCATTAATATTCACAAGGTGGAGTATTGATTCTAACAACAATAATTTCCTTAAGGAAGAAAATACTTCCACGTCCTTTTCTTTCTTCGCCCGGCGAAGCAGCACCCTTCCCACTAATACGCTCTCCAGGGATTTATGGCTGCCTTTTATTAAAATAGTATGGCCGTCAGCTTCCGGCAATACGGAAAAGACACCATTTTTCAACTCTAAGTAAAAGGAGCTGTCTCCGCTGTCAACCTTCATTACAAAAGCCTCTCTTCTTAATAGCGGTTTAATAATATGACTATAATTCAAGTTTTTCACTAGCTGAATAAAAATATCCCGCATTTCCACCACACCCTCTATATTTCATATAGATAGGTATTCTGTTTTGCACCTTCATTCCCTCTTAAAAGCAGCTAATACTTTTAGACATGTTTCACCATTTCCCGGGAAATACAAAATTTCTTGTCGAATGGAGCGTGAAGTTAGGAAGACATCACTTCTAACAAATGGGGTACTGATTCAAAACGATAGATTTTTTCTTGTAATTGTCCATCCTTAAAAATTAACAGGCATGGTACACTTTCGATTTTGTACTCTTCAGCTAACTGAGGAGCATAGTTCAAATCCGTTTTTCCTATCGATATATTACCGTTCATTGCTTCGACAACAGTGAGCATTTTGCTCGCCACCATGCATGTACCGCACATTGGTGTGTATAAGTAAAGAAAGTACCGCTCACTCTTTCTCTCCTCCAGGGCAGTCCGCAACCCATCTTCTGTCAACTCAATCATGACTATCTCATCCTCATATCCAAAAATTTAGGGTATATATCGATATTCGCCTGCAGTAAGGCAGCAGCGATATGATGTTCCGGTGCTGTTGCTACTTCCCGATACATTTTATCAATATATATATGCTCTGCTTCTGGCAGTTCCTTTCGGAAAAGCTTTCTTATCTTTTCACCAGATGCATCTGCATCAACAAGAATATAAACATCTTTGTCAAATAAATCTTCAATAAGATCATCTAATTTTGAAATGCCGATTGTTCCGTTCGTACAAATAATTTCTATTGGTTCCCTTATAATACCTTTTACTTTCCTTTTATCTGATTTACCTTCCACAACAATAATTTTTTCCATTATGATCACCTGAAGAATATTATTTTTGCAGCTTATTATCCCCGCACCTGCCAGTTATATTATGTAATACTTTAACATATTGCTAACAGGAGTGAAAGTTATCGGCATATTAACGAAAAGAAGCACCGAATGAGCCGGCGCTTCTTTATAATCAGTCTTCGTTTGTCATTTTC
>JAPSHL010000153.1 GCA_031179905.1 Bacillus sp. (in: firmicutes)
GATGCAGGAATTACTACAGGAGATATTATTGAAATTTTATGAGGGTGGTATAGAAGATGCCTCAAACTGAACATACATATTTAGAAAAAAAGTTAGATGCACTGATCAGAAAAGAAAAAAATCGTATTTCATTTATCTTTCAAATTGAAAAGATCAAGATGGATGATAAAAGTGAAGTGCTAATACTAAAGGATATGGAAAAACAGCTTTCTAAAGAAATAAATGTGGAAGAAGATGCTCTCCATATAAATATTGAGATTCCAAGCTCATATCAATATGGTACATCCATTCAAAAGATGCCGAAGAAAGACAGATTAAAAATCATATATCAATTGATTCATAAAGTAAAAGACCATCGCATCTCAAGGCTGCATCTTTTTATTAGTCCAGAGAACATTGTGGTGGATCAGGGACTGACTCCTTATTTCCTGCATTATGGTGTAAAAGAAAGCCTGCCTCCTTATGAAAGGGATGAGGTTGAATTATGGCTAGAGTTAAAAGCGCTGGCTGCTTCTTGGGTAGATGTCTCTCGACCATTTGAGGAATATCTTCAGTATGAGAAGACGTTGGAACTAAGTGAAGACAGCAAAAAAGTGCTGGAGGCAGAGTCTTTTGATTCCCTGTTAGCAGTAATCGATGATTTTATTAGGAAGGAAAAGGATTCTTCATCTCTGTATATAGAAGTGACAAAAAAGAAATGGAAATGGTTTCGTAATAGTTTGATTGCTGTGAGTGTTCTGCTTGTACCAGCCATTATATATTCCTTTTATTCTATCTTTTTCCTGCAGCCGAAGCAGTCCAAGATTATTACGGCACAAGAACAATTTCTATCCAGCTCCTACAGTGATGTCATTAATACACTCCAGCCTTATAAAATCGATGAATTGCCAAAGGTAGCTAAATATGAACTGGCAACGGCTTATATATCGAATGAGAATCTGACAGATGAGCAAAAGCAATTTGTCCGCAATACCGTTACCCTTCAATCAGATGCCAAGTATTTAGATTATTGGATCCAGATTGGAAGAGGAGAAGGAGAAGAAGCCTTAAAAACGGCGAGATTCCTAGAGGAGACAGACCTTATTGTCTTTGCCCTCATTAATTATCGGGAAAATATTTCTGGAGATGAATCGATGGACAGTGAGGAGCGTCAGCAAAAAATCGATGAAATCGATCGGGAGATTAAGGAATACGAGCAAGAAGAAGACAGTGAAACTTAATCGTTTATCGTATTTAGGTCAGCGATTAAAGAGGGGATAACAAGATGTACACATTATTTGTATTTCATGATGATACGTACGAAAAAGCCTATCTGAAAAAGGATGGGGAAATAACAATCGGAACAGCAGTCGATAATGCTATTACCTTAACTGCAGAGGACTGGGATGGCAAGCTGACTGTTACAGTCGACAAAACCGGGAAGGCCTTCTGTCAGGATGGCAAGGAAACAGTTGAGCTCAAGGAACTGGTGCAGCACTCTGTAAAAGCAGGTGCTACAGTCATTAAAATAATTTTCACAAGAAACTATCCTGATACCATATTTTATATTGGAAATCGGAAGGAAATTCGTTTTGAAGTAAGTGTGGACGAAGGCAAGGCCGAGTCAGAATTTTGGCTGCTTCAGGAAAAGGATGAGCTGTCAGCAGGTTTTATGCTCGATTTTTATGACAGACCATCAGTTAAGAAGGGCAATTCCCATTTATATTTAAATGGTCATTTGCTCACCTCAGACAGTGAACTGGTGCTTGGGGATATCCTCTTGTGGAATGGTATGGAAATTACTTATTTAGAAGAAGATCTTCTTGCTGTTGCAAGTTCTAAAAGGTTTGGAACAGAGTTGGAGGAAATCAAACCCCATCAGTCTGAAATGCAAAAGCGCTATCCTTTGTACAGACGGACGCCGCGGATGGTTTATGAGCTTCCGAAGGAGAAGGTGCAACTCACCTTCCCAGGACAAGAGGCTCAGCATACGAAGCGCCCTTTATGGCTGATTATCCTTCCACCATTAATGATGCTTATTGTAATGGGCGTTGTAGCGTTGTTCATTCCTCGAGGAATATTTATCGTCGTTTCTCTTGTCATGTTTGCGACAACTTTATTTACCTCTACATTCCAGTATTTTAAAGATAAAGCAAATCGCAAAGAATGGGAGCTTAGAAGACGTCGTATTTATTCGAACTATTTGGAAGAAAAGCGTGAAGAGCTCCATTTGCTTGCAGAAAAGCAGCGTGATGTGCTCCACTACCATTTTCCATCCTATGAACGAATGAAATATATGGTTTCGGAAGTATCAGACAGAATATGGGAACGGACATTAACGAGTCAGGATTTCCTGCAGTTCCGCATTGGTACAGGTAAAGTTCCTGCCAGTTACAAAATCGATGTAAGCTCACAAGATATGTCCAACAGGGAAATGGATGAATTGATGGAAGCATCTAGGCGTCTTGAAAAAACCTATCAGGAGCTTGAGATGCTGCCAATCACAGTCGACCTGTCAAAAGGTGCGATTGGTTTGATCGGGAAGGAAGCAGTGCTGAAAAAGGAGCTTCACCAGCTGGTTGGTCAACTGGCGTTCTTCCACAGCTATCACGATGTCCGCTTCATTTTTATTTTTGATGAAAAGGAGTACAGCACATGGGAGTGGATGAAATGGCTTCCGCATTTTCAGCTTCCTAATTCTCACGCAAAGGGCATGATTTATAACGAAAGCACGAGAGATCAGCTCCTGAGCTCTATTTATGAAATGATTCGGGAAAGAGACTTGGAGGAGGATAAAGAGAAGCTCCTATTCTCACCACACTATATTTTTATTATTACAAACCAGCAGCTTATATCGGAGCATGTCATTTTAGAATATTTAGAGGGTGAGCACAAGCAGCTCGGCATCTCTGTCATCTTTGCCTCAGAAGCTAAAGAGAGCTTTTCTGATAATATTCATACACTTGTCCGCTATATCAACACATCTCAAGGGGATATTCTCATGCAGGATAAAAAGGCAGTCGAAATTCCTTTCAGACTTGATACCCATCAGTATGAGGATAATGAGTATTTTGCAAGGATGTTAAGGACGCTGAATCATCAGGTTGGTGTTACAAACTCTATTCCAGAGAGCGTGTCTTTCTTAGAAATGCTCCAATATAAGGATGTTAAAGAGATACCGATCGAAGAATACTGGCAAAACAACCAGTCAGCAAAATCCCTTGCTGTACCAATCGGTCTCAAAGGGAAAACAGATCTAGTCCGTTTAAATCTTCATGAAAAAGCACACGGTCCTCATGGATTATTAGCAGGGACTACTGGGTCCGGGAAAAGTGAATTCCTGCAAACATACATTTTGTCATTGGCTGTACACTTCCATCCCCATGAAGTTGCTTTCCTTCTGATTGATTATAAAGGCGGGGGCATGGCACAGCCATTCAAGAATATGCCCCATCTGCTTGGCACAATTACAAATATTGAAGGTAGCAAAAACTTCAGCCAGCGCGCACTTGCTTCTATCAAGAGTGAGCTTAAGCGGCGTCAGCGGCTTTTTGACCAATATGAGGTTAATCATATTAATGATTATACCCGCTTGTATAAACAAAATAAGACTGCTGAACCGCTGCCGCATCTCTTCCTTATTTCAGATGAGTTTGCTGAATTAAAAAGTGAACAGCCTGATTTCATTCAAGAGCTTGTCAGTGCTGCCAGAATTGGGCGAAGCCTTGGCGTCCATCTTATTTTGGCTACGCAAAAGCCTGGCGGAATCATTGATGCCCAAATTTGGAGCAATGCCCGCTTCCGGATTGCGTTAAAGGTGCAAAATGCAGAGGACAGCAGGGAAATCCTTAAAAATGGTGATGCTGCCGGCATTACTGTTACAGGAAGAGGTTATTTGCAGGTTGGAAATAACGAGGTGTATGAGCTTTTCCAATCTGCATGGAGCGGAGCAGCTTATAAAGATGAGGTTTCTCTTAATGAGGATGAAGTGGCTCTTGTTACAGATTTAGGCCTAGTGCCTTTATCGGAGCTTTCCTCACAAGAAGCAATGGGAAAAGAGTCTGTAACAGAAATGGAAGCAATTGTTGAAGAGATTGAAGCAGTCCATCATAAACTAGGGCTGACAAAAATAGCAAGTCCATGGCTGCCGCCTCTATCACCACGTATATACAGACCTGATATCGTCGAGGAAAAAGAGGTGAAAAGGGTCTTATTGGCAATGGTTGATGAGCCTGAAAAACAAAGCCAGTCTCCGTATACGTATGAATGGATCGAGGATGGCAATATCGGAGTCTTCGGATCTTCAGGTTATGGTAAAACACAGACAATGATTACCTTGCTGATGGGAATCGCTGCTGATGCAAGCCCAGAAGAAGCTCATTTTTATTTGCTTGATTTCGGTAATGGCGGTTTGATGCCATTAAGGCAGCTTCCCCACACGGCTGATTATTTCTTAATAGATGAACAGCGCAAAACGAATAAGTTCGTTGCCATTATCAAAAGCGAAATGGCAAAAAGAAAGAGATTATTCCAGCAGATGGAGGTAAGCTCTATCAAGATGTACAACACCCTTGCGGCCGACTCGCTACCACTATGGTTCATCGTCATTGATAATTATGATGTTGTTAAAGACGAAATGCATGACTTTGAGGCGCAAATGAACCAATTCGCAAGGGATGGCCAATCTCTTGGTATTTATATGATTTTCAGTGCAACAAGAGTTAATTCCATCCGTCAGACATTAATGAACAATCTCAGGACGAAGATTGTCCATTACTTGATGGATAACACGGAAGCATATTCAATTCTAGGCAGAGTGCCGTTTGAGCCTGAGCCGATTCCAGGAAGAGCAATTATCAAAAAAGATTCCGCCTTTTTCTCTCAAGTCGTATTGCCAAACATCGGAATCAATGAATATGAACAGCTGCGCCTGCTGAAAGAGGATATTGATGCTTTAAAACAAAAGTATATAGAATTTGATAAGCCGAAAGCAGTGCCTATGCTGCCTTCTGAACTTAATAATAAGCAATTCTATTTGTATGTGAAGGAACGGCAGCAAGGCTTGATTCCAATTGGTTTAGAAGAGGAGCTTGTCGAGCCTGTCAGCATAAACTTTGCCAAGATAAACCACTGCTTAATCTTAGGCCAGGCGCAGAAGGGCAAAACAAACGTTATGCAGCTTATATTAACCGAGGCTTTAAATGAAACGACAGAAAAGCCAGCCATCTTTGATTCAATTGACAGAAGCTTGTCACATGTTGGGGATAAGGACAGGGTTAGCTTTATCGATAACAAGGAAATGATTTCTGCTTGGATTGAAAATGTCGAGAACACCTTAAAGCAGCGTGAATCAGATTACGCAGAGGCTGTGCGCGACGGCAGAATGCCAGAGAAGCATCCGTTCATCTATATGTTTATAGATGGATACGGCAGGTTTTTGCAGCAAGTTGACAACCGCATCCAAGAAAATATTGTCCGTCTCATGAAGAATTACAGCCATCTTGGTTTCCATATCGTTGTATCTGGAACAAACAATGAGCTGACAAAAGGCTATGACCCACTGACATTGGAATTGAAACAAGTCCGCCAGGCACTTGTCTTAATGAAGAAATCAGAGCAGACCTTGTTCACCCTTGCTTATGACAGACAAGAGCAGGAAGTGCAGCCAGGGTTCGGCTATTATGTGGAAAATGGCAAAGAAAAGAGAATCCAGATTCCGTTGATGCTAGTGGAAAGGAAGGTGAGCCTATAGTGAAGGGCTTTCCTATATGGAAAATAATTATCGCGTTAGTTGTCATTATCGGAGCTCCATTGCTGTTTTTTAAGGCAATTGGTGAAAATCCGCTCAAAGAGAAAGAGAACGCGACAAAATCAATAGCAATTGTAAATGAAGATGTTGGGGTACAAGGGGAGGAAGAGGTTCGTTTAGGCGAAAGTGCTGCAAGTATATTAGCAAAAGACTCTTCTTATAACTGGAGTGTTGTTGGCAGAAGTGCCGGTGAAAGCGGGCTGCGCAACAATAAATATGATGCTGTTATTTACATTCCATCCGACTTTTCTAAAAAAGTAATGGATTATGAGAATTCCAACCCAGCCAAGGTAACTTTTGATTATAAGCTGCAGCCACAATTAAATGCTGTTAACACAGAGAAAGTAAAATTGGAAATTGAAAAAGCAACAAAGAGGACAAATCAGCGCGTCTCCTCCTTATATTGGAGCTATGTTGCAACAGACATGAATTCTGTTAAAAAGGAATTCGACCAAATCCTGCAAAAGGAGCTTGATTTCCAAAGTACGATGCTTGCCTTTTATAAACCGAGCTCAAAGGATTTGACAGATCAGATAAAAGATCAGCAAGCAATGCTAAATAATATTAAGAACTCCTTCGGGCAAGTTGCTGAACAGGGAACTGATCAGGAAGCTTCGGCTGATTCCTTTTCAGAGGACTTAACCGGCTTTGTTGATAATGTAAAAGCATATGAACAATATCAACAGGAGCAGCAAAAGCTCCTTGCAAGTATTCAAGAGGATGCTGTTTCAAATATAAGCACAGCAACGGAAAGCCAAAAATCACCTTATTTGCAGACGCAAAGTTTGTTAAATGAAAATGAACAAACAGTATTACAGCAAATGGCTGATTTAAACAGCCAGCTGCAGACAAATGAAAGCCTGCTTCTGCAGACAAAGCAAGAGCGGGTTGATACAGTCGGAAGCCAGCTGCTTTCCTACAATCAGTATCAAAGCAATCTATTAGACTACTATCAGCAGTTAGATGATACAAAAACACTTAACTCCTTACAAAATAAGATAATAGCTGCTAAGCAAGGTTTGTCAGAAGGAGAAGAAGTGTTGCTGCCAGAAGCCCCGCCTGAAAATCCAGAAGTGCCTGACGAGATGACAGAGGAAGAAGGCACGGATAATCCAGGAACAGAGCCTGAGGAAGGAACGGGAGAAGAAGATTCGGATAGTGAAGAACCTGCTGATGGCAGCGGTGAAGCCATTACAGACACAATGGAACAAGATGGGATTAACGAAAACGAGCAAACAGGTGAAGAACAGGAACAGCAGCCTGGAGGGTCTAATGAAACAGGTAATGAACAAAAAGAATTAGAAGCTATACATGCTGCATTGCAAAGCCTTAAGGAGCAATTGGCAAGCATGGCAGGAAGCACTTCCAGTGAAGAAATGGCAGAAGCTGTTGAACAACTGACTGCTATTAATGAGCGGGTGCAGAAAGTGGGCGAAAGTCTAAAGACAAGCGGCAATAACCAGCAAGGTTATGTCAAAGGACTACTGGCTCAAATTGAGGAACTAACGAGTCAGCTCGACAATAACACAACAAGTTTAACCGAGCTGGAAACGAAGAATGAAGAATTAAATAAACAACTTGAAGAGCTGACGAAACAAAAAGAAAGATTAAGAGCTTATGCAGAGGATTTAACAGAAGTAAATGACCAGCTGAGAGATCAGCTGTCCCAATATGCTGATAATATGACAGCAATATTGGATGTGATCGAAGAGAAGGAACAGTCTATTTTATCATCTGAAGCCATCTCGGCGGATCGTAAACAGGAGCTCGAAAGCTGGTTTGATAAAGATATCGAAACTGGCAAAGTGGTTGACCTCCTTTATTACTATGCATTCTTAAACGAGTATGAGGGCACATTGTCGAGCATGCTCGGCCAAAATCCAGCAAAAGAAGAAATCATGGCAAATGAAAATTTTCTTAAGCAGATTCAGACGATCTTCCAGGTAACAGATAAGGAAAACGGCTATTGGAATCAGCTAGAGCAGGAAACACCAACAATGCGTGACGGTTTAACTGCATTAAACGATAGGTTTACGATGTTTATGGCAGATTACAAAAAATCAATGGATGAAAACCAAAGCATCCTGTTAGACAGCTTCACTTCCATGCAAGAGGATGCTAACAGACTAATGGAGCAAATTCAGCAGCCAGTTCAAAATGAGGCTGGCAATTTAAGTGCCGAAGCAAACGGGACTGGAGTTGCAACGAGCTATAAGCTCATCCAAGAGCAAATGAGCTCCTTCCATAATGGTCTCAAGGATGCAAGTGAAAGCCAAGATGCAATTATTGACTACACAAATGAACTGCATAAAGAAGTTTCAGCTGTACAGACAGATGCAGATCTGCTGAACAATAAATGGTCAACAAATGTTAAGTCGACACAGCTAATAAGAGATGACGTCTTCTCCGTGCTAGGCAATGCCTTTGTTGATGATCAATCAAACGGTGTTGTTTATGACTTCCTAGCAAGTCCGCTACAGCTGACTGCAGGAACTTCTGAGAAGGTGGAAACAAATACAGTGCCGCCAGTGGTTGTGTTGTTTATTGTATTATTAAGCAGTTTGTTAATCGGCTATACAACCTATTATTTCAACAGTCTGCCATATTGGGTGAGAACAGCGCTGTTCTTGCTTGTTAATACGCTTGTCGGCTTTATCATCAGCCTTTACGGTCTGAAAATTTATCAGCTGGCAGAGCAGGCAACAATGGAATGGACTTTGTTCACTATCTTATTGTTAATGGCAAGCTCAGGGCTGATTACAGTAGCATTCTCACTGCACCGCCTTGTCGGCCTGTTTGTAACAGCA
>JAPSHL010000154.1 GCA_031179905.1 Bacillus sp. (in: firmicutes)
ACCTGAAGAATATTATTTTTGCAGCTTATTATCCCCGCATCTGCCAGTTATATTATGTAATACTTTAACATATTGCTAACAGGAGTGAAAGTTATCGGCATATTAACGAAAAGAAGCACCGAATGAGCCGGCGCTTCTTTATAATCAGTCTTCGTTTGTCATTTTCTCATATTGCTCCGCTGTCATTAATTGCTCTGCATCGGCAATATCAGACGGCTCTACAATAACCATCCAAGCTTTTTCATATGGAGATTCATTTACGTATTCAGGGTTATCACTTAAATCTTCATTTACTTCTACTACTTTACCGCTGATTGGCGCATATAGTTCAGAAACTGTCTTAACAGATTCTACGCTGCCGAAAGGCTCGTTCTTTGTTAGTTCATCTCCAACCTCTGGAAGCTCAACAAACACGATATCTCCCAACTCTGATTGAGCAAAATGTGTAATACCAATTCGCACATTTTCCCCTTCAACTTTTACCCATTCGTGTTCTTCTGAATAACGCAAATCTTTCGGTGCACTCATGCAATATCCCTCCAAATAGATTAATATCCTTCAAGCGGCACTATTATGTCCAGCTTTCTTTAAAATCCTCTTCCTTAAACCCTAACGTAACCTTTTTCCCATCAGTTGTGAGAGGACGTTTGATCAGCATGCCGTCAGAAGCCAATAAATCAAGAAGCTCCGTATCTGACATATCCTTCAGCTTATCCTTCAAGCCTAGATCGCGATAACGCTGCCCGCTGGTATTAAAGAATTTCTTTAATTCCAAACCACTGTTTTTATATAGGTCTTCAAGCGTAGAGCGTGAAGGAGGATTTTCAACAATATGTATGTCTTTGTAGCTTATCCCGTTATCATCCAGCCATTTTTTTGCTTTACGGCAAGTACTGCATTTAGGATACCAATAGTATGTAAGTTCCATATGATCACCTTACTTATGTATTTTTCGAATATATAATTGAATATTATCATAAATTAGGACAAATTCATAACATTGCTTTATAAATATATCTTTTTGTTAACCAGAAAAGGAAGAGAAACCTGCACCAATTCAGGTTTCTCTTCTTTCTAATCTTTATACGATATACTCATTGGCTGCAATTACTTTCTCAGCAGCTTCTCTCTTTAACCCAATCAGCGGCTTCGGCAAAAATCTTGTATACTTTTTCAACACTGACAAAGCAAAACGCAAATCATCACCGGATTCCATATACGCTAGTGTATTAGTTGCTTCATTAAGAATGATTTGGAAGGCTTCCTGACAATATATTTCTGTATAAAGAACTTTTTGCTTTTCTTCTGTATTTGTTTTTGCAATAGCTTTCTCAGTCCGCAGAATACATGATTCCATTGCATAAAGGTGGGAAATCATTGTCGCAATATGGACGAGCACTTCTTGCTGCTGCTCCGCTTCCATCATAAACTTCTTCGCCACTAAACCTAGCAGCATGCTCACTGCTTTTTTTCCATTTTTCACAAACAGTTTTTCCTGTGAAAGGAGACTGTCATCAGGCTCAGTTGGGAGGAAGGTAAACATCTCCTTTTCAACTGCTTTTGCTGCCGCAACTAATGGAACCTCTCCTTTTACTGCTCTCCTTAAATAATTTCCTGTAACCGCCATTAGATTGATTTCATTAGTTCCTTCAAAAATGCGGTTAATTCTCGAATCACGATACATTCTCGAAATTGCGTATTCCTCCATAAACCCATTTCCGCCATGTAGCTGCAGACATTCATCTACGATTTTGTCCAATGCTTCTGACGAGAAGATTTTATTGAGGCTGCATTCCATGCTGTACTCATTGACCAGCTTGGCAGGAATCTTCCAATCTTCTATACCCTCCAATGGATCGAGAGCCTCAGACAATAAACCGGCAGTCCGGTAAACAGAGCTTTCAGAAGCATACAGAAGTGAGGCCATTGTGGCAATTTTTGACTTTGTTAATGGGAAACGAGAGATGGGGGTTTGAAATTGCTGACGATTATTGATATAAGGCACTGTTACTTTCAACGCCTCCTTGCTTGCTCCGATTGCTCCCATGCCTAGTTTGAATCTTCCAAGATTTAAAACATTGAGGGCGATCAAGTGTCCTTTGCCTTTTTCTCCAAGAAGGTTCTCCTTTGGTACAAGCACATTATCGAGTATGACAGAACAAGTGGAGGAGCTTTTAATTCCAAGCTTGTTTTCTTCCTTTCCAATTGATACACCAGGGAATTCACGCTCCACAATAAAGGCTGAATAGTCCTTACCATCCACCTTGGCATAAACAGTAAATATATCTGCAATGCCGGCATTGGTAATCCATTGCTTTTGGCCCTTTAATATATAATGAGTGCCTTCTTCGTTGAGTACGGCAGTTGTTTTTATTCCGAGAGCATCAGACCCGGCAGTTGGCTCCGTTAAGCAATAGGAAGCAATTTTTTCCCCAGTGGCCAAGCCAGGTAAATATTTCTGTTTTTGCTGAACGTTTCCAAACAAAATAATCGGCAAAGACCCGATTCCAACATGTGCTCCATGTGTAATTGAAAAACCACCTGCTATGGACATTTTCTCAGAAATAATGGCAGAGCTTATCTTATCAAGACCAGATCCGCCAAACATTTCTGGAACATCGGAGCCTAGCAATCCCAATTCTCCGGCTTCCTTCATCAATTCAAGCACCTTCTCAAAATCATGTTTCTCCATGTTGTCTAGATGAGGCATGACAGCATTGCGAACAAAATTATTTGTCATTTCTCCAATTAGCTCATGTTCTTCCGAAAAATCCTCTGGTGTATAAACATCTTTCCAGCTTGTATCTTCTAGAAGAAAACTTGCGCCTTTTTTCATCTTTTCTCCACTCCTTCTTTCTTAATCACAATGGCAGCGGCTTGCCTGTTGTTAATACATACAGCATTCTGCGAAGCGTCTCTTTCTCTTTCAGCAATTCAATGAATGCCTGCCTTTCTAAGCCAAGCAAATAATCTTCCTCCACTTCTGCTTGGATTAGCACATCTCCTCCAGTCAAAACATAGGCAAGTTTACTTGCGATAACTTCACCGTGCTTAGTAATTGCTCCTTTGTCAGCAAACTCCTTGACCTTTGCCATTAAAAAGTGGTAACCTTGCTTGCCAGCGACTGGTATCTTCTTTTCTGCAGGTGGCTCATAACCTTTGTCGTGAAGTTTCATTACTGTTTGTTTAGCTTCCTCCATTACATTAAGACTGTTAAATGTAATGGCATCTTCACTGCTTAAAAAGCCAATAGTTTTTCCACCTTCTGCTGAAGTCGACACATCACTTGTTAAGATTGTTTCAAAAGCCTTGGCAGCAGCTGTAATCAACTGACTGTTTCCTTTGGCACCTTGTTCTTCGAGCAAGTTCAAGTACAGCTCCTTCGTGCCTCCCCCGCCTGGAATCAGCCCTGCACTTGTTTCGACAAGGCCGATATATGTTTCAATGGATGCATGGATTTTCGCAGCAGCAAGACAAATTTCTGCACCGCCTCCTAATGTTTTGCGATGGCTTGCTGCAATCACTGGCTTGGTACAGTACTTTATTCGCTTAAGGGCATCCTGAAATTCTTTCACGACTATTTCCAATTCTAGATAATCTTGATTTTGCGCTTCAAGCAGCATCATAGCTAAATTAGCTCCTGCACTAAAGTTTTTTCCGCTGCTTCCTATTACAAGCCCTTTTATGCTTTCTGTGCTCTCGACAATTGTTACAGCCTTATTTAGCATCTTGATCATATCCATACCGATGATGTTATTAGGGCTGTGCATTTCTAACAAAATGACACCATCATCCATATTAACTATACTTGCTGCCTTATTTCCTGCTATGATCTCACCGCTTTGCTTTTTATGTTCTATACGATATTGATCATTTGTCAGCGGGATTGGCTCATATTTGCCGTTATGGTAGTAGGAGCGCTGTCCATTTATCGTTTTGTAAAAGCTTACGAATCCTTTTTCAAGCATGTCTTCAATCCATTCAGGTAGCTTTTGGTTTTCTTTCTTAAGCTTTTTAAGGGATTCAGTCAAGCCAATTTCATCCCATGTTTCAAAAGGACCTTTTTTAAAGTTGAATCCTGTTTTAATTGCTAAATCAATTTGAAAAATATTCTCAGCAATCTCCTGTGCATGCTCACCAGAATAAAGCAAATAAGGCATGACACTTTTCCATAAAAACCTGCCTGTTGGGCTGTTTTCATAAATGAGCTCTTTCAGTTTTTCCCGCTTCTCCTTTCGCTTGCGCGTTTGTTCCTCTTTATATTGCATCGTATGATAATCTAGAACGAGCAATTTTTCTTTTGTCTTTTTGTAAAACCCTTGCTTTGTTTTCCTTCCTAGCAAATTCATATTAAGCATTTCCAACAAGAAGACGGGAACCTTATACTGCTCCTTCTCCATCGTATCTTCTGTTTTGTTGCGCACATTTTTAACAGTATGGAAAAAAGTATCTAGACCAACCATGTCGAGAGTTTGGAAGGTAGCGCTTTTTGTCCTGCCGATAAGCGGACCTGTCAGCCTATCTACCTCACTTATGGTCATATTCATTTGGACCATAGCATCTAGTGTCGTAAGGAAGGCATGCGCTCCAATCCTATTTGCAATAAAGTTAGGTGTATCTTTTGCCTCAACCACCACTCTGCCTAAGACTGTTTCTGCGAATGTTTTTATAAAGGAAACTATGTCGGGTGAGGTTTTATTTGTTGGGATGAATTCAAGCAGTAATATATAACGGGGCGGGTTAAAGAAATGGGTTCCTAAAAAATGAGCTTGAAAATCTTCTGACAATCCTTCTTTCATCTCTGTAATGGAAATGCCTGATGTATTACTGCTAACAATAGATCCCGGTCTTCTCACTTGATCAATATTTCGAAAAAGGGATTTTTTAGCATTTATGTCTTCTGTGATGGACTCAATAATCCAATCAGCATCTCTCAATGCATCGAGATCATCCTCCATATTGCCAATTTCCAAGAGCTGTTCGTTAAGGCCAGATGTAAGCATACTCGGTTTGCTCGTTCTAATCCTTCCAAGCGCTTGGGCAGCTAAACGGTTTCGGACCTCCTTGTCAGCAAACGTTAAACCATTAACTTGTTCTTCTTCTAACAGGCTATCCGGGACCTTATCAAGGAGCAATGTTGAGATCCCCACATTAGCCAAATGCGCAGCAATAGCGGACCCCATTGTTCCGGAGCCGATAACAGCGGCTTTCTTTATACTGTACATTCTTTTTCCTCCTTCTAATCATAATCATATGCAGGGAATTAAACCCTTTACCTTTTACAATAAAAAACAATGCGAAACTACACAATAAACATTTGCGGATATTAATTCACAGGAAAAAAATTTAACCTTTAAATCTGTTCGAATAGGCTATCCTAAGGATATTAGCAAGGAGGTGACTATAATGGCCAAGATGAAAAAAAACCCTTCTAAAGGCGGAGTAAGTGCAGCTAGTGTCAAAGGAGATGCTGGTCCTACAGTGGAAAATGACGGCGGCGGCAAAAGGAATAGCCAAAACAATCAATATAAAAAATAAGAATTGCCCTTTGAGTCTTTATATAAATTTTTACAGGATATTGGAGGTTTTATCATGCAACAGCAATCAACAAGCAGCATGAGTCAAAATCAAGGGATGATGATGGAGCCACCTGAAATGGTGACAGTCAAGGATTCCTTGTATTTGGCAGATATGCTTTCCTGGAATCTCCTTGCTATGAAAAAAGCTCATTTTTTTGCTCAAAATATTCAAGATCAAAACATTAAGTTACAGGCAGAAAAATGCGGGCAGATGCATCAACAGCATTATGAGAAGATTCTAGTTCACTTAAATAATACAAATCAGAGTCAGTCAACAGGACTGCAGCAACAGTGAACGGAGGTAAGAGCATGAATCAGCAAAAAGTCCAAAATCCAGAAACACAAGTAGCCAAAACACCACAAATGAACGACAGGGATTTCATCAATGACTTGCTGGCAACAGAGAAATACATGACTGCTTCCTATTCAACAGCTCTTAATGAAGCAAGCAATGACCAACTGTATCAGGAATTGCTCAGCATTTTCACTGAAACGCAAAACATGCAGAGAGAGCTGTATGATCTCATGTTTCGTGAAGGATGGTATAAGCTGGAATCAGCCGATCAGCAAAAATTACAGCAATCCTTTCAGCAGTTTAAAGGATATGAGTCACAATTCCCTTATGGCAGCAATTTGCAATAATTAAAAAATGCCAGTAGAACTGGGGACAAGGAATAGTTGTCCCCCCTACTAGCATCATATGATTTAATTTTTAATTTGCTTTTGATTCATTTAATTTTTTTATTTCACTAATCACACTAACTATTTGCTGCTTTGCTTCCGGAAACTGACCATTCCAATGCTTAACTAAACTCGGCATTGATTTTGCTATATGGTTATAAAGAATCCAAATCTCGACTTCTTTTTTTAAATGCTCATTTTCCTCCCCCAGCAACAGCTCAGTATACTTTGTCACTAATGAATCAAATTTATCGAGAAATTCCTTCTCCACTGTTAGCGCTCCTTCCTCTTTTTGATTTGACATTATGTTCATTATATTTTATTATAAATTTAAATCAATTGATAATGATTATCAATATTGATTAAACCATACTAGCAGCTCACTATTATTTTTCCCCCTCATAAAAAAATAATAGGCACGAGTCTGAACTAGGAAAAAGATGTCCAAAGATTAGCAGCTCCCATGGATCAGGGACGAGCTTATCAAAGGACATCTTTTTTTAATTTTCATTATTCATCACTTGAGAACATGTATTTTTTATAATGGTATCGAATGGAGAAAATCAGCCCGATTGCCAGCATGTTTCCAAGTAAAGAACTTCCTCCGTAACTAATGAACGGCAAAGGAATACCTGTAATTGGCAATACACCAACAGTCATCCCGATGTTTTGGAAAACGTGGAACGTTACCATACTGATAACCCCAACACATATACATGTATAAAAGGAATTCTTCGTTTCAAGTGCAACCTTCGTAATATGATAAATAAGCAGGAAAAACAGGCTGATGATAATACTTGCACCGATAAAACCAAACTCTTCTCCAACAACACTAAAGATGAAGTCGGTGTGATTTTCTGGAAGGACTACTTCATTTGTCCCAATTCCTTTTCCTGTCGTTTGACCTGATCCTATCGCAAGCAAGGACTGTGTCAAATGATATCCTGTTGAACTTTGGTAGTTATAAGGATCCAGCCAAGAGTATATCCGTCCAAACTGGTACTCTTTTACACCTAGGTATTTCTCCAGCCATTCTGGGTGCCAAATAACTAAATATAAAATCGCAGTAGCTAACGTTATTCCTCCAATAAAAATCGGAGCTATTATCTTCCAAGTAATGCCTGAAATGAAAATCATCCCAACCATAATAGCAATAAGCACAAGAGATGTACCTAAATCCGGCTGTTGCATGACAAGCAGCAGTGGCACGAAGGTAATTCCGCCTATTTTCAACATCAATATGAAATCTGTCTGCACTGTTTTTACTAAATGTTTTTCCTGATGATCGACGATAATTTTCGATAATATCAGAATCAGAAATACTTTAACAAACTCTGATGGCTGCAAAGAAAATCCAGGAAGTGTGAACCAGCTTTTCGCTCCGTTAATTTCACGAGCAATACTGGTTGGTGCAACAATCAGTAGCAATAGAAGGACAATGCCAATTCCATACAAATACCAGGACAATTTCTTAAGCTGATCAGAATCCAACTGCATAATCCCAGCGATAATTCCGGTTCCAATAACATAAAAGACAACTTGTTTAATTACAAAACTTGAATCAGCACTGTAAATGGCAATAAGACTTGCCAAGCTTAACAGCATTAATATAAGTACAAGTGTAAAATCTATTTTTGAAGTATTTCTGTTTGGGGTCATTTCTCATTGCTCCTCAGATATGTGAAACTTTAAAGGTTTTATAAAAGTCAAAAAACATGATAATCTCATAATAGTTTATACAGTTCTTCATTATATTTGTAATTGCAGCAAATAACAACTTTCGACAAGCATTTAATCAAAATTTAATGTTTGTGATCAGTAAAAAACATATATTGGCTAAAGAATTTACAAAAAAAGAAGCTTTTAAAAAGCTTCACAATAACTATAGCCAACCCCATTTAAGGGGTAGTTCTCTATTAATTAACTTTCCCTTTAACATAGGGAGAATAATTTCCGTCCAGGGGTTCCATTCGTCGGGGCGAGCACAGAAAGGCTTCGTACTTCCCTTGTTGAGTGTCTTCTGACTGTCTCGTTAATCCCGTAGGAGTCTCCCCCTTTTTCCCCCAATCAATCTCCTTTTTTGAATGAGATAATTTCTGTACATTTACTTATGATAAATATGAATTACTTCCACTAATTCGTCTGCAATTTTAGCAAGAGATTGGGTGGAAACGGTGATTTC
>JAPSHL010000363.1 GCA_031179905.1 Bacillus sp. (in: firmicutes)
ACTGCTACATTGCTAATAATCTTTAAATGTGGAGCTCTGCTAATGACCTCTTCATCAATCTTATCTGTTAATAAACAGACAAGGCCGTCAATATCCTCTACTTCCTTTAGTAAAATCTCTCTAGGCACTGGCGTATTCTCTTCCTCCCACATTCTCACCTGAAAATGAAGAGAAAGCTTATTAATAATGTCTTCTGGCAGTTTTCTAGTTATATATACGGTACTCTTCAATAGGATCTCCACCTTTTAATCTGGAAAGTTTTTCAATACTTTTAGATTACAATAAAACAGGGCATTGGAAAACTCCTCTGCCCTATAAATTACATATGAATTTACTAATCTAGAGCTGGTTCTTTTATCGTTGTAATGATGAAGAAGCCCAGCACTAACATTACTGCAAAGAACCCAAAGGCGATATTATAATTGCCTGTTGCATCAAGTATTGCACCGACAATCATTGGAGAAAAAAACCCGCCTAAATTTCCGCCGCTGTTAACTGTTGCGATTGCAACAGGAAATGTATTTCTGTTCGTTAATCCCATCGGGTAAGCAGTAAATGCTGGCCAGCCAATATTAAGGAAAAATCCTGCCATCCCTAAACTTAGTGAAACAAGAATAGCATTGTCTGGGATATTCATTACGACAAGCATCATTAATGCAGTAGCAATTGCTGTAATTAACATCGTAGGCTTACGTCTTTTTAAGAATACTTTATCAGAAATAATTCCGCCCAAAAGTGCACCTAACAAACCGCCAATTGCAGGTGTAGAAGCGACAAAGCCCATTTTCATAAATGAATAGCCTTTTGCATTGACTAAATACATTGGGACCCAAGTCAGCATGCCGTATAATACACTGTTCATTAAAAAATACGTTAATGTATTACCCCAAATATTCCATGATTTAAATACTTCTTTAGGTGTATTTATTTTGTCGATCTTTTGATAACGAATCGCTTTATCAAGCCATCCAAGCGATCTTTTTTCCACTTTTTCCTCAAGAGGAATATCTTCTTGTCGAATATATTCTAATTCCTCTTTCGATACCTTTGGACTGTCTTCAGGTTTTGTTCTGACAACTAAATACCAAACAAGCGCAATTACAAATCCTGGAATTGCAAACCAATAAAAAACATAACGCCAACCGAAGGACATGGCAATAGCAGTAGCAATGATAGGTACAAAGATGGGAGCAAGCTGTGTAGAAGCAATATAAATTCCTGTAGCGGTAGCTTTTTCTTTTGCCGGGAACCAGTGGTTAATAGTAGTTGACATACTGACAGGAACAGGTCCTTCTGCTAAACCTAGCAGTAAACGGAGTAAAATCAAAAGCAAAGCACTTGAAACCATTCCTAGAAAAAAAGTAACTAACGAAAAGGCAATAACAGCAAGAGCGACGATTCCGCGCGTTCCTTTTTTGCCGAGGAGGAATCCTGCCGGAATCTGTGAAATGGCATATCCTAAGAAGAAAAAACTTGAGATAGCTCCTGTTTGAAAGTTGTTAAGCGTAAAATCCTCTTGTATAAAGGGGAGTACAACACCTATATTCGTACGGTCGGCATAACAAATAATATAAACAACAAAAATAAGTGAAAGAACTAACCATCGATATCCTGTCTTTTTCTTTACAGCTAAATCTGGATGGAGCTTGGATTCAGGTAAAGTCATTTCATTTCCCCCATTCATAAAAAATAGTCTTTGTTCTGAACTCAAAAACTCCTATTTTCTCGTTGTAAGGGTTTACAAAAATATTTAAATAATTAGTTCTTCATCCTCTACTGTATCTTTGTCAGCTTTTGAAATTTGTTGATTACTCCAGGAAAAAAATGTTTTTAAAGACGGATATATTTGCTGAAAAATACTGTTTAACTCCTCATAAAGCTTACGGTGATTCAAATCTGGCTCTATTATGGAAATCGTATTGTTCTGGATTTTTTTCACTGCATCATCCAAGGAAGTGAAATAGCCAATTACTGTTCCAGCGATCATGCAAGTACCTAATACACCCGTTTCAGAAATATCTTTAATATGAACACTCTTGTTTAATACAGTTGCTTTAATTTGCGCCCACTCTCGGTTTTTGGCTCCGCCGCCGATAGACTGGTAGCTTTTGACCTGAAGCTTATAATCTGACTCAATTATTTGATTAATTTGTTTTAATCCAAACGAACAGCCTTCTAATACGGCCCTGAACATATCTGCCTTTGTAGTATTTAAATGTATGCCGACAAAGACACCTCTT
>JAPSHL010000155.1 GCA_031179905.1 Bacillus sp. (in: firmicutes)
TGCCTGAGCAAAAGGATATCGAGGATCTTGGCGGAACGCTTCGCTTAGGTTTATACCCATGTAAGTTGAAAGAAAATACAAAAGCGTATGAAGCATATCAAGATGAAGTTATTTATGAAAGACACCGTCATCGCTATGAGTTCAATAACCAATACCGTCAAGAGATGGAAGATGCAGGTTTCATCTTCTCTGGAACAAGTCCAGATGGCCGTTTGGTAGAAATTATTGAGCTGAAGGATCACCCTTGGTTTGTAGCATCACAATTCCATCCGGAATTTATCTCAAGACCAACTAGACCGCAGCCTTTATTCCGTGAGTTTGTAGGATCTTCATTGCGTTTTTCTGAGAAATAAGCGATAAAAAAGAGGCCGGGACAAAACTAAATTCTCTTAATAAAGCTGAATAATATTCAAAAAAGCTAACCTCTAATGGTTAGCTTTTTTGCTTATAGTTCATATTCTTTAATGAACTCATCCAGCGTAAACTTAATCCCGTAATAAACAAAAAGAGCAGCGATAGAAGCAGGATAACCAAAGCGGTTACCTTCATCGTCGGGTAGCAGTCCTTTTGTTAATTTAAGGTCGATATGTACATCCGCTTTTGTGTGAAGTCCTGGTGAGTCTGCTGACATAATCGTGCTGACAGATACAAAGGGGATGTACTCCTTTGTGAGTGTTTGGCCAAAGGGAAGCAGCTCTTGATCATCTGAAGTTCTAGAGAAGAATAGAAACCGGTCATTAGGACTGATACTCTCTAATGTGTGATCACTCGTCCATTCCTCAGCACCCTGCAATGGTTCAGAGCTGTAGAGTGCTTCAGCAACTACAGCCTTCATTTCGTTTGTTGCGCAGATGAAGATTTTTCCTTCTCCGCCCAATGCTTGGGCAAGTATTCTTGCACTGTCCTCAATTGCTTCTTCTTCTTTTTCATATAGCCTTTTAAATAAACCACTTAACTGTGTGGAAAACATTTTTAACAATGTGAGAAACCTCCCTGTTCATTTGTCCCGATTGTTGATGCTGTGAAAACATTGATTTAGGTTCAATAGTATTATAAGTAATCAGCAAGAAAAGGCAAAATTTATGCTTGCCAGCAGGAATATGTCAATAAAAAGTAGAAAGGTATTTAAAGAAAAAAACTTTGTTATATAATGGATGTAATTGGGTCTATTGTCTAAAATAGTCTTTTTGCTGTGTCGATTAATCGAGCGGTACCGATGTGTGCAGAAATAGGGGAATATCTTTTCAAAAAAATAGAGAACACATAGAAGGGAAGGTCTACAATGAAAGGGAAAATATTAATCGTGGATGACCAGTTCGGCATCAGAATTTTATTGAATGAAGTATTCCAGAAAGAGGGCTATAAAACATTCCAAGCAGCAAATGGAGTACAGGCACTAGAGATAGTGACACAAGAGGTGCCTGATTTAGTACTTCTAGACATGAAAATCCCTGGAATGGATGGCATTGAAATCTTAAAACGAATGAAAAAACTGTACAAAGACATCCGTGTCATCATTATGACTGCATACGGTGAGCTTGACATGATTCAGGAAGCAAAGGATCTCGGGGCTCTTACACATTTTGCAAAACCATTTGACATTGACGATTTGCGCGCGGCTGTAAAAGAATATATTGTCAGCTGATAGAAAGAGGCAAAATTATAGGCTAAAACAGCAGTATTTTTAGCGAATTATTATTATCGATTACGATGAATACATATAAAAAATATTAATAGAGCTGTTGCCAGCTCTATTAATATTCATGAATAATAGCAATTTTTTTATGACATTTAATAAAAAGTGGTTGGATTGATAGCAATTCTCTACGTATTTTGGTATGATTACCTATGGAAATTTAAAAGCAAAGTGATTCGTTTATTTTACTTTGGGTAATATATACATATTCAAATTCTCTTTGGGAAATTTAATAAAGGTTACCTAGTAATTGAACGACCATAAGAAGGAGGAAGAATAAATGCCTTTAGTTTCAATGAAAGACATGTTAAACAAAGCAAAAGCAGAAGGCTATGCTGTTGGTCAATTTAACTTAAATAACCTTGAGTTCACTCAAGCTATTCTTCAAGCTGCAGAAGAAGAAAAATCTCCGGTTATCCTTGGGGTATCTGAAGGTGCTGCTCGTTACATGGGTGGTTTTACAACTGTAGTAAAAATGGTAGAAGGTTTACTTGTAGACTATAAAATCACTGTTCCAGTTGCAATTCACTTGGATCACGGTTCAAGCTTTGAAAAATGTAAAGAAGCTATCGACGCTGGATTCACTTCTGTTATGATCGATGCTTCTCACCACCCATTTGACGAAAACGTTGAAACAACTAAAAAAGTTGTTGACTACGCTCACTCAAAAGGTGTTTCTGTAGAAGCTGAGCTTGGAACTGTCGGCGGACAAGAAGACGATGTTGTAGCAGAAGGCGTAATCTACGCTGATGCACAAGAGTGTGTGGAACTTGTTAAACGTACAGGTATCGATACTCTAGCTCCTGCACTAGGTTCTGTTCACGGACCATACAAAGGTGAACCAAACCTTGGTTTCAAAGAAATGGAAGAAATCGGTAAACTTACTGGCCTTCCACTAGTATTGCACGGAGGAACTGGAATCCCTACAAAAGATATCCAAAAATCCGTATCACTAGGAACAGCTAAAATCAACGTTAACACAGAAAACCAAATCGCTTCTGCTAAAGCAGTTCGCGAAACTCTAGCTGCTAAACCTGAAGAGTACGATCCACGTAAATACTTAGGACCAGCTCGTGACGCTATTAAAGCAACTGTTATCGGCAAAATCAAAGAATTCGGTTCTTCTAACAAAGCGTAATATAACTTGAACGATTGAAACCGTCCTTATAGGGCGGTTTCCGTTCATTTAAAGTATTTTAGAAAGTCAGTCGAATAAACAGACATATTGTCGGTTATGATGTATAAAGAGTGATATATCCCCATTTGAAGACTGGCTGTCTGCTGCTTAAAGGAACAAAACAAGCAGTCCCCATCTGGACTAGACTAAGCACCTTTTTGTTCAACACATCCAGTATTCTAGTTAGCAAGCTTCTATTGAAAAAAACACCCAGATTTTACTTTTTTGACTTATATTAATTTTCTTCATTCGCAAATTAGACCTGGCAATATTAATTTTGACACACTACTAGAGATTTATTAGCCAATTAGGAACAGGCCTATTTGTCCATGCTAACCTATTTAGGACATGCTCCTGTCCTCCTATATCTTAGTGCATGTGCTTGCACTTTTCCTATCTTCCGCACTTTTTGGTATAATAATTGAATTAGTAGGAACTCTTAATTAATTACATCCAAGCGTTGATTCAATTTTTATATTCCTGTAAACAGGGAAGTTAACGGCAAAGATAGTACGTGTTTTTAGTGTCAGTACTTTTTGAGGCTATGATATTAAGTACATGCTTTGCTTGGCTTAGAAGGGAGTTAGAAATGGAAAAACTTATGATTGCAGGTGGAACTCCATTAAAAGGGACCGTTCGCATTAGCGGAGCAAAAAATAGCGCAGTTGCATTAATACCAGCTACTATTTTAGCAGAATCTCCAGTGACTATTGAAGGGTTGCCTGACATTTCTGATGTTCACATATTAAAAGGGATTATGGAGGAATTAGGAGGAAGCGTTTCATTTTCTGATTCCGATATGACGGTTGATCCAACTTCCATGATATCCATGCCGATGCCAAATGGGAAGGTCAAGAAACTTCGTGCCTCCTATTATTTAATGGGAGCTATGCTAGGCAGATTTAAGAAAGCTGTCATCGGTTTGCCTGGTGGCTGTCATTTGGGTCCAAGGCCGATTGATCAGCATATAAAGGGATTTGAAGCATTGGGAGCTCAAGTAACAAATGAGCAGGGAGCCATTTATCTTCGTGCTGATGAGTTGAGAGGAGCAAGGATATACTTAGATGTGGTAAGCGTTGGTGCCACAATCAACATAATGCTTGCGGCTGTAAAAGCTAAAGGCAGAACAATCATTGAAAATGCTGCAAAGGAACCTGAAATCATTGATGTTGCTACATTGCTGACGAATATGGGTGCGAAAATTAAAGGTGCAGGAACCGATGTAATTCGAATTGATGGTGTGGAACACTTGAATGGGTGCCGTCACACAATTATTCCTGATAGAATTGAGGCTGGAACTTATATTATTATTGGTGCTGCGGTTGGTGATGGAATACTGATAGATAACGTAATCCCACAGCATCTGGAATCCCTCATAGCAAAGCTTCGGGAAATGGGAGTGCATATTGAGTCTAACGGTGACCAAGTCTTTGTCAGTTCTAATCCTGATTTAAAGCCTGTCGACATTAAAACATTAGTATATCCAGGCTTTCCGACAGATCTGCAGCAGCCATTCACCTCGCTTTTGACCAAGACGAATGGTACAAGCATGGTAACTGATACAATTTACAGTGCCCGCTTTAAACATATAGATGAGTTAAGAAGAATGAATGCTACCATCAAGGTGGAAGGAAGATCGGCAATCATTAACGGACCAGTTCATCTCCAAGGAGCCCGTGTGAAGGCCAGTGATTTAAGAGCTGGAGCTGCATTGGTGATAGCGGGACTTATGGCGGACGGCATTACCGAAGTTACTGGTATTGAGCATATAGACAGAGGTTACGGCCAGCTTGTAGAGAAGCTGAATGGATTAGGGGCATCCATATGGCGTGAAGGCATGTCCCAGGAAGAATACGAACAGATTAAAAATGTATAACGATAAAAGGGTGGAATCATTGGTGGCTGATCTTATGACAAACTTGCCTGATTCTGCCCGCTTATCTAGCATAAAAGATGAAGATTGCTACAGCTGTTCTAAAGGGAGGAATGGCTAGTTTGTCTGCCTGAAGCATCCTATTAAAATTTTGTTGCATATAAACGTTTATATTAGGTAAAATAGAGATTGCTTTTTATGGCTGAAAAAACGCATTGCCTTTTTACTGGAAGGAATGCGATAATCAATACTATACTTCATTAACTATACTCATATTATAGTTTTTTCTCTTCAAACATATAACGCCTCAAAAAAAACGAAAACATTCCTTTCCAAATACAAATTTCGCTAAATGGTAGGAATAACTGAAAATGAAAAAGAGTGGTGGCAAAATGGGATTAAACATATCTAGTTTGGAAAACATGAAATTAAAAGAGCTTTACGAATTAGCTCGTGAATATAAAGTTGCTTATTACAGCAAGCTGACAAAGAAAGAATTAATATTTTCTATCTTAAAAGCGAGAGCAGAACAGGAAGGGTATTTCTTCATGGAAGGCGTTCTGGAGATTATCCAATCAGAAGGTTTTGGTTTTTTAAGACCAATTAACTATTCACCTAGTTCGCAAGATATTTACATATCTGCTTCCCAAATCAGGAAGTTTGATTTGAGAAATGGGGATAAAGTATCTGGGAAAGTGCGTCCTCCAAAGGAAAATGAACGTTACTTCGGATTGTTGCAGGTAGAAGCGGTAAATGGCGATGACCCGGCAACGGCAAAAGAAAGAGTCCATTTCCCAGCATTGACACCATTATATCCAGACAGGCAGATGAAGCTGGAAACAACACAAAAATATACCTCTACACGTATAATGGATGTCTTGGCGCCAGTCGGTTTTGGCCAGCGTGGATTGATTGTAGCGCCGCCTAAAGCAGGTAAAACAATGCTTATTAAGGAAATTGCAAACAGCATTACGACGAATCATCCAGATGCAGAGCTTATTGTCCTTTTGATTGATGAAAGACCAGAGGAAGTAACCGATATTGAACGGTCTGTCAGCGGTGATGTAGTCAGTTCAACTTTTGATGAAGTTCCAGAAAATCATATTAAAGTTGCAGAGCTTGTTTTGGAAAGAGCAATGCGTCTTGTAGAGCATAAACGAGATGTCATCATCTTGATGGACAGTATCACAAGGCTTGCAAGAGCATACAATCTAGTTATTCCCCCGAGCGGAAGAACCTTGTCAGGGGGGATAGACCCTGCCGCTTTCCATCGTCCGAAACGGTTCTTTGGTGCAGCGCGAAATATTGAAGAAGGCGGTTCTTTAACAATTCTGGCAACGGCATTAGTCGATACAGGATCTCGTATGGATGATGTAATCTATGAAGAATTTAAAGGAACCGGTAATATGGAGCTTCACTTGGATCGATCCCTTGCTGAAAGAAGGATTTTCCCGGCTATCGATATTCGCCGTTCTGGTACGCGCAAAGAAGAGCTGTTAATACCGAAGGAGCATTTGGACAAATTATGGGCTATTCGCAAATCTATGTCAGATTCGCCGGATTTTGCGGAGCGTTTCTTAAGAAAACTAAGACAAACAAAATCTAACGAAGAGTTCTTTGCTGTTTTGTCAGATCAAATGAAGGCAGGGACAGCTGCGAAACGTTCATAATCTATAGAAACTGGAAAAAATTCATAGTAATGGATAAGGAAATGAAGTTGCAAAATGCCCTTGTCCTTGCTATAATGATGTCAGTGTGTTTTTAAAATAATAATGTGTGGGAAATTTTCATGCGTTATTCTATAACTCTGTTTCGAAAGTTGCAGGGCGGAAGGAGATGAAAAGGAATGAAATCAGGAATTCATCCAACTTATAATGAAATTACGGTAAAATGCGCTTGCGGCAACGAGTTCACAACTGGTTCTGTTGCAAAAGAGATGAAAGTTGAAACTTGCTCTGAGTGCCATCCGTTCTATACTGGACGTCAAAAATTCGCTGAAGCTGGCGGACGTGTTGACCGTTTCAACAAAAAATACGGCATTAAACAGCAACAACAATAATCAATCCAAAGAACAGGCAAGAATGCTTCATACCTTGCCTGTTCTTTCTTTATGATAATGCCTGCAGCTTTAAGAGGATGTTTAAGAATGTAAAAGATATTAAAAATCTTTGCATTCTTAAGCGTCTTTTAGAGAAAATGAACGCTGCAGTCGCTTTGCTAACAAGAAGCAGTTAATGTGAAGGATATGTTTTTGGAGGAAGGAAGGAGAGGTTTCATGTACGTGATGAAACAACATGGATGGGTAGAAGTGATTTGCGGGAGCATGTTTTCCGGTAAATCAGAGGAGCTTATCCGTCGTGTCAGAAGAGCCCAATTTGCTAAACAAAACATCGTTGTGTTTAAGCCGAAAATAGATAATCGCTATAGTGAGGAAGCTGTAGTTTCTCATAATGGTTCTACCACAGTTGCTGTACCAATCAGTGAATCATCAGAGATCTTTGAGTATGTGACACCAGATGTCGAGGTGGTTGCCATTGATGAAATTCAGTTCTTTGATCCAGAAATAGTTGCTGTTGTGCAACATTTGGCCAACAGCGGCTACAGAGTCATCTGTGCCGGATTGGATCAGGACTTCCGCGGTGAACCATTCGGAAAGATGCCTGAACTTATGGCGATAGCTGAACTTGTAACGAAGCTGCAGGCAGTCTGTGCTGTATGCGGTTCACCTGCAAGCCGAACCCAGAGATTGATTGATGGGTCTCCAGCATCTTATGATGATCCAATTATACTGGTTGGGGCTTCTGAATCATATGAGCCTAGATGCCGCCATCACCATGAAGTACCTAAATCTCCTTCGCTGAATAAGTCCAACAGCAATACATCAATAAATGGACATCTTAGCTAAAAGCGCATAGATCGTAAAGAAGAATACCCCATTAGAGATAGCTCTAATGGGGTATTCTCATGATTTATGAAGATACAGATAAACCGATTTTATTAAAGTGCTTGTTTTAAAGTGCTGAATGTAGCAATGCCATCTAAACTAATTCCCAATGTATCGATTATTTTAGCCATATCAGGTCTTAGACCTGATATGGTAGTCTTCATCCCTGTGTATTTTAGAACAGTCACTAATTTTAACAGCTCTTGCAGCACCTTTGTATCAATGGTAGATACTCCGAAATATCAATAAAAAGATGTCTAATTTGCTTCTCATGACATCTAGCAGGCACGTTTTCGAGAATCGCCTTTCCTCTGGCTGTGTCAATTGGCCCGATGATTGGCAGAACTCCTATATAATCGACAATTGGAATGATAGGATTGCTTAGTTCATTAATTGTCGCTTGTTGTGATAAAAGCTTCTTTCTGTTGTATTCATGATACATACCAGTAAATTCATTATTTAACTTGTCGAAAGTGAGATGAAATATAGAATTCCACTTCAATAAGGCTGATTGAGGAACATATCCCAGATGGTCTGTCTTGTCAGACTTAACGCATGAAGCACCTCGTGAACAGGAACTCCAAGTTCTACTCTGCTTTGTGCTATTTCAACCGCCCGTTTTGATAGATTTGCGGAGAAAATAGTTTCATTGTCCAAAAAAGAGCTGATAACAGTTTCATTTGTAAAAGCATGCTGGGCACGGAGAAGA
>JAPSHL010000016.1 GCA_031179905.1 Bacillus sp. (in: firmicutes)
TATGTGACACCGTGTCACTTTGTCAACATAAAAAGATGACATAGTGTCACATTTATAAAAAGTATTATTTAGCCTATTACTATTATTTTAAAGTTTTTATAGGTCTATAAGAGTAATCAGTAAAGTTTGAAACACAAAAAACCAGAGAGAGTTTCCTTAAAAGAATCTCTTTCTGGTTTCCTTATACTCGTAACCTTATTTATTTATTTCCTTTTGTCTATCAATTTCCTGCTGCAGACGCCCTTCAGGTGCGAAGTCTTTTTCCCAATTCGGAGGCTTAATAATTTTTCCATCCTCTTCCCTAAATCTTGGTTTTCCGTCTTCAAACAGTTTGCCCATATTTGCTTCTTGAACAATCTTAAACAGATTAAATGGCTCTACGCCTGCAATGACAAAGCTTCCTTGATTAAAGTATTCCACATCTGTTAATGCGTCCATTTGAGCAACGAGCACATCATCGACTGGTTTTTTCTCTGTTTTAATTTTATCAGCGGCTTTATGTAGACCGGCAAGAAATGCTTGAAACAGTTCCTGGAATTTCTCATCTTTACCTTCAGCTGTAGCATAAAGAAATTCCACAAGTTCTTCTCCCGTCCAAACAGCTCTGTTTACTGCTGTTTTTTCTTCTATCGGTGCAGGTGTTTCTCCGACTTGATGTCCGAATGCTTGGTGAAAATCCTTCACCATATTATACATAATATTAAGGTCCTTATTTTGTTCGTTTCCCATAATGACTCCCTTTTTAAAAAATTCTTCCATGAGTATTTTACCATTAATGTTGCTGATATGGGACTTACATTCTGTTTTTTTTGTAATCCCTGTAAAAGAGTAAACGGTTTTCTTTTATATAACAACGTTTTGGACACTGCTGCAACAGACATATGGAAAATGTGATAAAACATTAATTTACTAGTATTTAAACCCCTGTTATAATACTAGAGGAAAGAGGTGTTGAATCAGTGGATATATTTAGTGTTAAAGAATTGTCAGAGGTTGTACGTCATGTCGAAGTCGAAGGTCAAGGGGGTATCTTTACAGAAGAAACTGGAAAACTGCCAAAGGATTATCCAAAAGAATTTCTGAGTAGAATTGTCAACTATATATCCGATCATGTGTTGATTAATAAGATTGATGCTTTAACCGAGGATGAAGCACTTCATATGTTTGTTAAATCCGTTTATATTGTACGTATCAAACATTTGGAAAGCCCTAATAATGTCGAGGAAAATGCACTTATAGAAAAAGTTTTTGAAGATTATATAATGGAACCTTCCGCGCTTAAGTAACCTGCGCTCTTTAGATAAATGTTTTCAGGCTGTTGAGGACTTTGCCCAACGGCCTGAACTCTCCAATAAATCCAAGTCACTTACCTGGTCCCCTTTTTGCGGTTAAGTTTGCTTACGATTATTTCCACCATATTCTTCTTTGTAAGTAAATTCTCATATTTCCTTTGAGCCATTAAGTTATATTTCCAGTCAGCTTGCAATCTTTTCGTTTTTAGCTCATAAGTATTCACGGTTTCCACACCTTTCCGAGTCAATCTAACGTCTCTTTACCCGCATCCTTTTCTTTTTAAACATCTTTCTAGTTATTTCAAGAAAAATTAATATTTGCTGTCTCTTTTTCTACTGTTGGAGTACAATAAGCAAAAACAGTCAGAATGGAGCAGTTATATGGAAATTAGACAACTGATGTATTTTATTGAAGTAGTAAAGCAAAAAAGCATGACGAAGGCTTCTGAAAAACTGCATGTTTCTCAGCCTGCCCTTAGTAAAGGTGTCAAAAGTCTGGAAGAAGAGATCGGCATTACACTTATTAATCGTTCGAATAAGACACATGAGCTCACAGATGCTGGACATATTGTTTATGAATATGCTCAAAAGATTTTGGCTCAAATGGATGAAATGGCCACTACCCTTCACGATATGACTAATCTCGCCCGCGGAAGTATCAACATCGGCATTCCGCCAATGATAGGCAGCCTCTTCTTTCCTAAAGTTATTGCCGCATTTCATAAGGCATATCCGAATATCCAAATCAATATTAAGGAATATGGAGCTGCTAAAGTTGTTAAGAGCGTGGAAGAGGGGGAATTCGAAATTGGTGTCGCTGTGCTGCCTATCATTGATGAATCTTCTTTCCATGTCTTTCATCTTGTGAGTGAAGAAATTAAATTAATTGTCCATGAACAACATCCGCTCTCCAAGCGGAAAAAAGTCCATATGAAAGAACTAATAGATGAAGAGTTCATTTTTTACAGTGAGGATTTCGCTTTATATGAAATGATGAAAAGAGGATTCATTAACGAAGGTTTTGAGCCGAACATCATTTTCAAAAGTTCTCAATGGGACTTCATGATTGAGATTGTAGCAGCTAATTTAGGCATTTCCATGCTGCCAGAATCAATTTGCAATAGAACAACGAACAATCAAGTCAGGTTCATTGATTTAGATCCTGTGACGAATTGGGAGCTTGCCGTTATCACAAAAAAAGACCGCTATCTATCTGTAGCCGGGAGAAGATTTATTGATTTCATCCTTCAGCAGTAAATCATCTTCTCCCCACACTTCCCCCCATATTACGTATACACCTTCTTTGCCGATTCATTATAACCAATGGTTATTATAATTATAATTATTATGTATTTTACGAATACCAATAAACGGCGTATGATAGTTTATATAGTTAATCTATTGGTTAAAGGCGAGCATTTATTCCATTGATTGACATCAGGAAGGTGATCGTATTGAAATTTCTTATTATAATTGGGCAAATTGCTTTTATACATCTTTTTCTTTTTCTTGGAATGGGAGTGAAAATGGTTGTGTCAGTTCCGCTGCCTGCATCCATGATTGGTCTCATTTTTTTATTTATAGTTTTACAACTTCGGCTGGTTAAATTGAAATGGGTCGAACAAGGGGCAGCCTGGCTGCTGGCAGAACTGCTGCTGTTTTTCATTCCATCTGCTGTTGGTATTGTCAACTATGATGAAATCCTTAATATGAAAGGAATAGAAACTGTTCTTCTAATAGCTGTCAGCACCTTTATTGTAATGGGAGCAACTGGATTTACAGCAGAAAAAATCTATAATAGAAAGAGAAGTTTAACTAAATGAATATTATAATTTTTACTGCATTAACATTTATATTTTATAAAGTGACAAAGTGGTGCTATAAAAAATGGAATAATCCATTGCTGCATCCGCTGCTGCTGTCACCGCTGCTGCTGATACTTTTTATAAGTTGTCTTCATATACCAGCAGGGAAATATTTGGAATCATCACGGATATTGACTCACCTGCTCGGCCCTGCAACAATCGCATTTGCAGTGCCGATTTATAAGCATAAGCATTTGTTGAAGAAGTACTTCGGTGTTATGCTGATAAGTGTCACAACAGGTACAGTGGTAGCAATCACTTCTTCTTATTTCTTATCACAATTAATTAATTTGAGAGCAGATTTCATCATCAGTATTCTGCCCCGTTCCATTACCACACCAATTGCCATCGAAGTATCGCAGGAAATTGGCGGACTTCCGACATTAACAACAGTGTTTGTCATTATTACTGGAATCATCGGCGGGATAATTGGACCATATGCGATAAAACTTTTATCATTAAAATCACCTATCGCCAAAGGATTAGCTTTAGGAATGGGTGCCCACGGCGTCGGGACAACAAAGGCAATGGAATTTGGTGAACAAGAAGCTACCTTTTCAACACTTGCGATGATATTGGCTGCTTGGATCACTGTTATTTGGGGCAGTTCTCTCATTCCATTATTAATGAATATCGCAAGTTAAAAAAAAAACTAAAATCCAATGGATTTTAGTTTTTTATTTTGAGTAAATGCTATTATTATTGACGACTTGTAGTTCTCTAATCGTTTTTTCCATATCACTGCCACATATTGGGCATTTTGGTGTTTCACTGCTTTTAAAATTGTCCCGAATCCAGCATTTGCATGTTTCAGATACACAATCCCACACTACAACTTCTTCTTTTACAATTTCCTCGTTATTCTTCCGGCCAAAACCCATTGCCAAATGAAACACCTCCATAAAGCTTTTGTTGGATTGACCCTTAACAGACATATTGCTGTATGTGTAAGAGCCTGTAAAACATAAAAAATCACTTGTGAACGTAAGAAATCTAAAAACTAGACCTTAAAACAAGTGATGTACATATCTATCTTTCTTTTAACCTATCTTCCTATTATAACATAAATCTAAAAAAAGTCAAATAATTAATATTCCATCTTATCATATTCTATTTCAATTGCAAAGCATTAGCTATCCTTTAAGCAATATGATATTATTTTCGAGTATGCAATAAATTCGAACATACTACAAATACTATCTAAGTGATTAATATAGGAGGTCAAAGACTTATGAATATAACAGAATACACAGTCGAAAAAATTCAAGATCCTACCGGCATTCTGTCAGGAGATCGATATGAATTCTTTTTGAATCTGGAAGAGGATGAAGATGATGAGCTATTTGAAAACGGTGCAGTTCAGTTAAAGGTATTGTTCTTCGTAGATGAGACAGAAATGAAAGTGTTGAATTATGATTTTTATAACAGCAGCCAAGACAAGTATTTGGAATTTGCGTTAGAAGATGATGAGCTTCAAGAGGTTTCAGTTTTTTGCAGTAGCCATTACAAAGAGGCTTAATTTATAAAAAAAGAGCAGGAGGCGTTTCTCCTGCTCTTTTTTTATACTTCCACTGACTTACCGTCTTCAACGATATGATGCATTAAATGTGCAAGATAATGGATTGGACCAAATGCATCTTCTGCTTCATCCTCTTCATCTTCATCAACTTGCAAATCATTCAAATGCAGCGCTATAAACTGGTAAAAGTCCTTTAATTCAAAAGCATAGCACGCGGAAGGTGTTTCACTCTCTTCTTCATATTGAAGAACTAAATAGGATTCTTTGCCGCTTTCATCTACTGCATCAAAATAGATGAAAAAGCCGATATTCGTATCCAATTCAAACAGCTGTCTAGTTCCGCCGCTTGTAACACGGTTAAAATCATCTTCGTTCAATTTTTGAACTGTAATGTTATCCATTCCATCTTCTTTATGAAATGCAACAGTATATTCCTTCATGTAATAAGCACCTCTTTCTTTATCAGCCTTAATTGTAACAGACTTTGTCCAATTCACAAAAATTTTGGTTCAGTGATTTCTTCCTGTTAAAAAGAACCCTGTTAATAAACAGGGTTCTTTATCATCAGCATATTAAAGTTTCGTTACGTTAACAGCTTGTGGGCCGCGTGCGCCATCTTCAATATCGAAGTTTACTTCTTGGCCTTCATCCAAAGATTTAAATCCTTCTGTTTGAATAGCAGAAAAATGTACGAATACATCTTCTCCACCTTCTACCTCGATGAATCCAAAGCCTTTTTCTGAGTTAAACCATTTTACTTTACCTGTTGCCATTTTATTGCCTCCTAGATTTAAATAACCAGGATATACATTTATATCCTTCATTTATTTATATTAACCACTATTAGGCTAAATTAAACATTAACAGGAAAATATTTTTTAGAAATTAGCCTCTGCTGTTTCTGTTTCTGCTTCTTCTTTCACCACTATTGCCGCCGCCACGGTTACGGTCATATCCGCGTCCGCCTCTGTCACCAGTACGGCGACGTCCACCGCCTGAACGGTCACCTTTCGGCTTTTTAGAACGAAGCGGTTCAACAGCAGTCAATTTAACTGGCGTTGCATCCGGCTCTTTTGTTAGAAGTTTTAATGCACTTGCAAGCAATGTAACAGAATCAGTTTCTTCCAATAAAGTTTCAGCGATACGCTTGTATTCTGCAAACTGGTTCTCTTCAACCGTTTTTTGGATTTTGCTGATTGTTGCCTGCTGGTTTCCTGCCAATACATCTGTAGTTGAAGGTATTGGGTCTTTTACCATTTTTTTCTTCGTTACATTTTCAATGATACGAAGGTGATCCACTTCTCGTGGAGATACAAATGTTACTGCATAACCTTTTTTACCTGCACGGCCAGTACGTCCAATACGGTGAACATAGCTTTCAGGGTCTTGTGGGATATCAAAGTTGTAAACATGTGTTACACCGCTAATATCCAATCCGCGGGCAGCTACATCTGTTGCTACCATGATATCTATTGTTTGCTCCTTGAAGCGGCGGATTACTTGATCCCTTTTACCTTGAGGAATATCACCATGGATTCCTTCAGCAGAATATCCACGTTTGATTAATCCTTCTACTACTTCATCAACACGTTTTTTCGTTCTTCCGAATACAATCGCAAGATCTGGTGATTGAATATCAAGAAGGCTGCATAACACATCAAATTTTTGGCGTTCCTGCACCTCGATGAAGTGTTGCTCAATATTTGTAACAGTCATTTCTTTAGCTTTAACCTTAACAAGCTCTGGCTCCACCATGAAGCGCTCTGCCAAAGATTGAATTCTTTTTGGCATTGTTGCTGAGAAAAGTAAAGTTTGACGTGTTTTTGGAGTTTCACTCAAGATTCTTTCAATATCTTCAATGAAGCCCATGTTTAGCATTTCATCTGCTTCATCCAAGACGATCATTTTTGTGTCTTGTAGACGAATTGTTTTTCTTTCAATATGGTCAATAAGACGACCTGGAGTTGCCGCGATAATTTCCGGCTTTTTCTTTAATCCACGAATTTGGCGGTTAATATCTTGCCCACCATAAATTGGCAATGTACGGATACCTTTAACTGCACCGATACGGTTAAGCTCTTCAGCAACCTGTACAGCCAATTCCCTAGTTGGTGCAATGACAAGACCTTGGACAGCTTTGCCTACCTCAATTTTTTCCAAAAGTGGCACACCGAAAGCTGTTGTTTTACCAGTTCCTGTTTGTGCCTGTCCAATCATATCTTTACCTGCAAGCCCAATAGGAATCGCCTGTGCTTGAATTGGTGTTGGCTCTTCAAAGCCCATATTGGATAATGCTTTTTCTAAACTGCTGCTTAAATTAAAATCTGAAAAAGTCGTCAATACTTTTTCCTCCTTTATTATTGCTCATTGCCTTAAATACCTGCAAAGAAAGGACTATCCTTTATTGCTTCTTTAAGAAATCACCCATTTTGGGTGCCCTAAACTATTTTGCCCAAATAAATAAGCATTTAAATAATCGTATCTTGAGAAATATTGGAGCAAGAGCTTTTTAAAAATAATAATAAATATATACTCTCCACTTCCATTCACTTTTTTTCATGTTCCAAAACATTCTGGAAAAAAATATTAGGGGATTTATTCCTGTTGAAAATGATTGGTTTTGTGGAGAATGGCGAAGCACTATTGTACTACACTAAAAAAAGGTGATGCATTAAGGAAAGGCATCACCTTTAATCTAAAAATTATTAAGCTTTGTTAACGTTAGCTGCTTGAGGTCCACGGTTACCTTCAACGATTTCGAAAGTTACGTCTTGGCCTTCTTCTAAAGTTTTGAAACCTTCTGATTGGATAGCGGAGAAGTGAACAAATACGTCTTGTCCTTCAGTAGACTCGATGAAACCGAAACCTTTTTCTGCATTAAACCATTTTACTTTACCTGTGTTCATTGTAAAACCTCCAAAATTGTGTTACACCTTTAAGAACTTATATAAATCTTTAGGAATCAGTGAAGCTTCGCTACCTTTTCGGACATAAGCTATATTTACAACTATGACCAACTATCCTTAGAAAACATATACCGAACTTACAAGCGTTATATACATCATATATTCAATACTGACTTTTGTCAATTACCTTTTTTCCTTTTAATTAAATCCCCTCAGCAGAATCCACTGTATGCTTCAGCAGCATGCTGATTGTAACAGGACCTACACCGCCCGGTACTGGAGTAATTGCCGATGCGTTTTTCAGACATGCCTCATAGTCAACATCCCCGATATTGCCTTTATTATAACCTGCATCCAAAATTACAGCTCCTGGTTTAATCCAGTCTCCTTGAATAAAGTTCGGTTTGCCGACTGCTGCTACTACGATGTCAGCCTGCTTTATATGGTCTGCTAAATTATTTGTACGTGAATGGCATGTTGTAACAGTTGCATCTTCATTTAAAAGCAATGCAGATACTGGTTTACCGAGTATCGGGCTTCTGCCAACAACAACAGCATGTTTTCCGCTTGCTTCAATGCCATAATGCTCCATAATTTTCATAATTGCTGCAGGTGTACAAGATGGGTATTTTCCAAATCCGAGTGCAGTTTGTCCGTAGCCGAAGCTTGTTACCCCGTCAACATCTTTTTCTATTGCAATTGTTTCGAATGCCTTTCTTTCATCAATATGGCCAGGAACAGGATGCTGAAGCAAGATTCCATGAACATTATTGTCTTCATTTAAGGCTTGTATTGTCTCGAGTAGTTGTTCTGTTGTCGTCTCTTTATCCAGATGGATTTTTTTACTGTCAATTCCAAGCTTTGCACAAGCATTGCCTTTCATGCGTACATATGTCTCTGAAGATGAATCGTCTCCGACTAGGATTGTCGCAAGACATGGCGTAACGCCTTTTGCTTTCAATGCTTCAATGCGGCCTTTCAGTTCTTCCTTAACAGCATTTGCTACTACGTTTCCATCCAGAATTAATTTTTCAGACATGTATATCCCTCCAGGTATTGTGTTAGAAAGGTGATTTACCTTTTGCCCAGACGACCGGCTATACACTTTTCACAGCTCCCATATGGTTCATTCCATTATTGTCGTCAGTCACTGTGAAACAAAATCGTTTTTTACTACGTAATCATAACATAGCTTTAATTTCATGAAAACATGTTTCGACAATAAAAAAAGAGCATCTCTCTCAATAAGGGAGATGCTCTTTTGTACGTGCTTGCGATAGATCTTATCTCTTTATTATTCGAAAATAATTAGACCTATGTAGAAAACCGTACTTTCTTGGCATATACTTAAGGGTCATGCACCATGATTGTGCCATACCTAAAACAATGAAAGCCCTGCCTCTCTTTCATCCTTACGGCTCCGAGGCCGTGCCAGTGTGAATTAGTTCTATGAAATAGAACGGTGGCAAAAATAACATTAACTAGAATATTTTTTTGGAAGGGTTAATCCGCAATAAAGGAGATTAATTTAATGTGATTTTTGGAGAAGATTTGTTAAAGTGGTGTTTGTTCTATATATCAACTGTTCCTTGTTGTCTTGCTTCTACATAACTTTACACAAGTTCTTTAAGATCAATTCCGTTCTTACCTCAAATACATACAAGAGCTATCATATCCTATTATTTACAGTTTGTCAATTCGGTTTATTTAAAAAAAGAATTAGTCACGGGTTAAGCCGTGACTAAGATGTTTACATTATATTGTCTAAAAGCTGGTCTGACTGTAAATCAGCTGGTACAGTAGCATGCAGGATTTCCCTCTCCAGCTGTTTCTTGTAGTATAACTGTTCTTCTTGATCCCATCCATAGTAGCTCGCCATATAATCCAGAACCTCATTCTTATATTGGACTGCTTCTCCTATGCCAAACAGCAGCAATCCTGTTCTGCGCAGAAGCACATCGACTGGAGTCATTGCAAGTTCATGCTCCATTGCATAATGAATCTTTGCCCATAACAGCACTGGCATTTTAAAGCTTTGCGCAGCAGCTTTCTGCTCTTTCACTATTTGGTAAATAACTGGGGCATTGCTTCCGTACATTCTGGCAATTGCTTCTGCATCATCACTTGCCAATCCAGCATTAATCCCATCTGGAACAATCCCAGCAACATAGCTTTCAAAATGCTTGGAACCGCCCACCTTTCCTCCAGATACCGGTAAATGCTTCGTTTCACATTCTCTGAAGCTCTTCCCGCTTTCCGCAAATTTTTTACTGACTAAATCGACGACTGTTTCCGCCATTTTACGGTAGCCGGTAAGTTTTCCGCCGGCAATTGTCACAAGGCCCGACTGAGATTCCCAAATCTCATCCTTTCTTGAAATTTCAGAAGGGTCCTTGCCGTCTTCTAAAATCAGCGGCCTTACTCCAGCCCAGCTTGATTCCACATCACTTTCTTTCACATTAACAGATGGAAACATATAGTTGATAGCGTTTAAGATATACGTTCGATCCTTAACAGTCATAGCAGGGTTAACAGGATCTTCTTTATAAAAGGTGTCTGTTGTTCCTACATATGCTTTTCCATCTCTTGGAATTGCAAATACCATTCTTCCGTCTGGTGTATCAAAATAAATTGCCTGCTTTAGAGGAAAGACAGATTGGTCAAGAACAAGATGCACACCTTTTGTAAGCTGGAGTGTTTTCCCTTTTTTGCTGCCATCTTTTTCCCTGATGCTGTCTACCCATGGACCAGCAGCATTTACAACAACATCTGCAAATATAGAATAGGTTTCTCCAGTTAAAACATCTATTACATACACCCCATTGATTTTTCCTTCTTTATTGTAAAGCAGCTTTTCTACCTTCGTATAGTTTAGGGCAGTTGCCCCTTTATCTATCGCTTCCTTCATGACTTCTATCGTCAGCCTGCTGTCATCTGTTCTGTATTCAACATAGTAACCGCCGCCTTTCAACCCCTCTTGTTTCACTAGAGGCTCATAGGCCAAGGTTTGTTCTTTCGAAAACATTTTCCGTCTTTCCTTCTTTTTCACACCTGCAAGGAAATCATACACTCTTAAACCGATGCTTGTCGTGAACTTCCCGAAAGTACCGCCAGCATGAAACGGCAGCAGCATCCATTCTGGTGTTGTTACATGGGGACCATTTTCGTAAACAACTGCTCTTTCTTTTCCAACCTCTGCCACCATTTTCACTTCAAATTGTTTCAAATAGCGTAGTCCGCCATGAACAAGCTTTGTGGAGCGGCTTGATGTACCTGCTGAAAAATCCTGCATTTCAACTAATGCTGTTTTCATTCCTCTCATAGACGCATCTAGCGCAATACCAGCACCGGTAATCCCCCCTCCGATCACTAGCATGTCAAACTTGTTTTCTTTAAGTTGTTTTTTCAGTAAGTTGCGGTTGGTTTTCATTTTGGATATCCTCCTAATAACGAATAATGTCCAACAAAAAAGAGACCACAAAGTATCATTACCATTACTTGATAACGACTTTGTGGTCTCTCCTAATCTCCGGACAAATTATTAACTTGTTTTTATTATAACATACTATTTTATATATTCACAGTATTTTGAATTAAATTATCTAAATCAGTTTTTAAACGCCATAGTAGCATGGACTGCTTTTTTCCAGCCTGCATATAGTTCTTCCCGCTTCTCTTCTTCCATAGCAGGTTCAAATGATTTTTCTAACTTCCATTGTTCAGCAATTTCAGCTTGATCTTTCCAGAAGCCGACTGCAAGCCCTGCCAGATAGGCTGCACCAAGTGCAGTTGTTTCATTAATCACTGGCCGTTGAACAGGTACATTTAAAATATCTCCCTGGAATTGCATCAAGAAGTTATTTTTAACTGCCCCTCCATCTGCTCTTAATGTTTTCACACTTATATTAGAATCAGCTTCCATTGCAGATAAAACATCTCTCGTCTGATATGCCAATGATTCGAGTGTAGCTCTGACAAAATGTTCTTTTGTTGTTCCTCTCGTTACACCAAACATTGCTCCGCGTACGTCACTGTCCCAGTAAGGTGTGCCAAGCCCAACAAATGCTGGAACTAAGTAAACACCGTCTGTTGACTCCACTTTCGTCGCATATGCTTCACTGTCTTTTGCATCCTTAAGCATTCTTAAGCCATCGCGAAGCCATTGAATAGCAGATCCAGCGACAAAGATGCTGCCTTCTAGAGCATATTCCACCTTTCCATTCAATCCCCAGGCAATTGTCGTAAGCAAACCATGATCGGAACGGACGGCTTTCTCTCCTGTGTTCATGAGCATAAAACAGCCTGTTCCATACGTATTCTTTGCCATGCCTTCCTCAAAGCAAGCCTGACCGAATAATGCTGCCTGCTGGTCACCGGCAACACCAGCAATCGGAATATTCTTTCCAAAAAAGTGATAGTCTACTGTATGTGCATATACTTCAGAAGACGGTTTTACTTCTGGAAGCATTGATTTTGGAACATTTAAAATCTCAAGCAGTTCATCATCCCATTTTAAATCATAAATATTAAACATTAATGTACGGGATGCATTGGTATAATCTGTTACATGCGCCTTTCCGCCAGAGAGCTTCCAAATAAGCCATGTGTCAATCGTACCGAACAGCAATTGACCGTTGTCAGCCTTTTCTCTTGCTCCTTCGACGTTATCAAGAATCCACTTCACTTTTGTACCTGCAAAATAAGCATCAATCAACAAACCTGTTTTATCTCTGAACAACTGATTGTAGCCTTGTGCTTTCAAGTCTTCACAGATTCCGTTCGTTTGCCTTGATTGCCACACAATGGCATTATAAACAGGTACACCGGTTTCTTTATCCCATACTACCGCTGTTTCCCTTTGATTCGTGATACCTATGCCTTCAATTTGATCAGCCTTAATATCTGATTCTGACAAAACTGTTGCTATAACAGAAAGAATTGATCCCCAGATTTCACTAGCATTATGTTCCACCCAGCCTGGCTTAGGAAAAATCTGCGTAAACTCCTTTTGTGCTGTATGAACGATTTCCCCTTTTTTGTTAAATATAATCGCTCTTGAACTTGTTGTCCCTTGATCTAAAGATAAAATGTATTTCTCCACAATGATACCCCCTAATTTAATTTATGAAATTAATCTAGTATTTGAAAAAATATAATTATGCTACTTTTTTCATTTTAATAGAATTGTTACTTTTTGTACCAAAAAATGCAAGCACTAACACCACTATACTTACGATGATAACTAGCCAAAAATAAGTAGATACTGTGCCCTTATAGAAATATTGATAAAATACAGAAGCTAATCCACCGCCAAGAATTGGCCCAACTACAGGAATCCAAGCATATTTCCAATTTGAATCTCCTTTGCCTGCGATTGGAAGCAAAGCGTGAGCGATGCGCGGCCCTAAATCCCTTGCCGGATTAATGGCATACCCAGTTGTTCCACCAAGGGACATACCGATTACAACTATTAAGAGTCCGACTGCGATTGGGTTCAATCCTTCTGCAAACGAGTTAGCTCCAATGTAAAGCAGGCCGAGAACTAACATGAATGTACCAATCAACTCTCCAAGCAAGTTAGAAAATGTGTGAGGGATAGCCGGTCCTGTTGAAAATACAGCCAATTTGGCACCAGGATCGTCTGTTGCCTTCCAGTGTGGCAAGTAATGTAAGTATACGAGAACTGCTCCGATAAATGCTCCAAGCATTTGAGCTATGATATATTCAGGCACTTGGCTCCATGCAAAATCGCCATTAAGAGCAAGCGCTATTGTTACTGCAGGATTTAAATGGGCACCACTGATACTGCCGACAGCGAAAGCACCCATCGCAACAGCTAATCCCCAGGCAACTGTTATAACAATCCAGCCACTGTTATTAGAAAACGTTTTCTTTAAGTTGCTGCCCGCAACTACTCCTCCTCCAAAAACGATTAAAATCATTGTACCAATAACCTCACCTAAAAATGCAGACATTCAAAATCTCCCCCTTTACCGATTAAAAAACAAGAAGTTATAAAACAGCAAAAAAGGAGCGCACTACAGAAATATATCACATTTAAAATGTGAAAATCTGTGTGCCTCTCCTTATCTCCTACACGTTTTATTAACTTGTAGATTCATCATATATCACGATGTAAACGCTGTCAACACATTTACAATATTTTCTCTAGAAATATAGTGAAAACTATTGATCATTGATCCCATAATGCCTTCCTTGATGTGGTTATTCCCGCTGCTCCAGCTTTTATCGCATTATCCACATCAGCTTCCGTACGTATCAGACCGCCAGCTAATATTGGCACATTTAGCCGTTCCTTTATCTCTTTGATCATCCACGGCATTGTCCCAGGAAGGAGTTCAATATAATCCGGCTTTGTCCGTTGCACTAATTTAATGCTTTTTTCAATGGCATGACTGTCTAGGAGGAAGACTCGCTGTATGGCTATCACGTTCTTTTGCTTTGCTTTCAGAATTACAGACGATTTAGTCGATATCAGTCCATACGGCTTAAATTCCTGACAAATAAATTCTGTCGCAAAGTCATCGCTCTTTAATCCTTGGATTAAATCAACATGATAAATCATTTTTTTCCCTGCATTTCTTGCCATCTTGCTGATATTTTTTAATTGTGAAATATGTATTTCCAAGAAAACTCCGACTTCATAATTACTTTCCAAAAAAGCTTCAAATTCTTTTAAGTTTGATGATGCAGGTATTATTTTCTGGTTCATCTTTTAACCTCTGCTTAGTATAAGTCATTTATTTTTTCTCTCTTCATAATATCGGAAAACGAAGATGCATACTAGCAAAAATGCAAAACCAACTGCATAGCCCCCTACAACATCTGTTGGATAGTGAACCCCTAAGTAAATCCTGCTAATGCCGATTATGAGGATAAATAAGCAGGCAACGATAATAGTAAATGCTTTTATTCCTGCAGACTTCCAAATATGCAACAATACATATGCGCAACTTCCATAAAAGAGCAAGGAACCCATACTGTGTCCGCTCGGAAAGCTGTAGCCGTGTTCCGTAATTAACGGCAGAATATCCGGTCTTTCCCGCTTGAAAAGCCATTTCAAAAACTTGTTAAGCAACCCTCCAAGACTTGGCACAAAAATAAGGAATACTGCAAGAGAAAACTTTTTGTAAAGGCATAATAGCCCTGCTCCCACCACAACAGCAATCGAGATAAACTTGATTGACCCCATATCGGTCAATACGATTGTCCACTTTGTAGTGGCATCAGTCTGCAAAGATTGAACGAAATCAATGATAACTTTATCAAAAGCAATAATTTCTGCTCCCTGAATTCTGGATGCAATGAAAATAAATGCGACGATAAACAAAACAATTACGGTAAATATAGTGGTTACATATTTTAATGTCATTTTTTGTTCCGTTTTATTCAAAAATTCTCGCCTCCCTCTCATATGGGACTACCCCATTTTATCGAACTGTAGACATAATTACCTAAAAAGGAAAATTTGTCAAACAAAACAAAGTATGCAAAGGGGAAATCCCCCTTGCATTACGCTTCTTTCGCCACTTTTTTTCTTGTTTTTGTTTTTGTCTTCCCCTTTTTTTCTTCTGGTGGTTGCTCCGGTTGCGTGTTGTCGATAGATGCTTGTAATGCAGCCATAAGATCCATCACATTCGATGTCTGCACCTTTTCTTTACTTGTGACAACTTCCTGGCCTGTTTTTTTGGCTTCAATCAATTCTAGAAGTGCTGTACGATATTCGTCTGTATATTTTGTTGGATCAAAAGCTGTCGTTAGCTGATCAATCAACAAAATTGCCGTTTCCAATTCCTTCTTGGCAATAGTAGATTCAGCGGGGACATTTGGTACGTCCTCTGCCTTTCTAACTTCATCTGGAAAATGGATTGTTTCCATCACTAGCGTATTTTCATACACTCTAATTACTGCCAGCTGCTCTTTTGAGCGGATGATGATTTTGGCTATACCAACCTTGCCTGATTCTATTAATGCCTCACGAAGTAATCCATAAGCCTTATTACCTCCATCTCCAGAGGACATATAATAACATTTATCATAATATATTGGATCAATTTCTTCCATTTTTACAAAATCGATAATTTCTACTGCCTTATCTTCATTTTCCTTTTGGAGCTTATCCAAATCATCTTTATCAAGAACAACATATTTTCCTTTTGCATATTCATATGCTTTCACAATTTCTTCAGGCGCTACTTCTTTTTCACATGCAGAGCATTTTTTTTCATATTTAATCGGCGCATGACATGTTTTATGCAATGTCCGCAGCTTTATATCTTTATCCTCTGTTGCTGTATGCAGTTTAATCGGGATATTAACTAATCCGAAGCTAATGCTTCCTTTCCACATTGTGTGCATTTCGTCTGTCTCCAATCCTCAATATACTTACTAAAGTGTTTCTTATTAATAAGTTGGCTATTGAGCCTGTCTTTCATGCAATGAAATCTTGGAAATGAATGATTTATATACACTAGAGTAAACTATATTTAAATAAACATTGTTAGGAGTACTACCTTATGAAATATACTGCTTCCTTTACAATAACAGAGTACCGAAAAACTGATATGCTGTTTTCAGTAGGTGTTGCAGACAAAGGGAAAATCAAAAATGTCGGTCAGTTCAGTGAAGGATTAACATTAAAAGAGCAGGCTGCCTTAACCAGCATCCTTGAGAAGAACAAACACTCTGAAGAAGACGATATGATTAAAGTAAATCCTGGAATTTGTGTGGAGCTAGAATTTGCTTCCTTTGAGAATGGTAAAATTGAAAAACCTGTGTTTGTTCAATTTCTATTCAATAAGACTTGGCAGGAATGCACATATGAGAAACTACTCCAACAAATTGGTCTTGAGCTTCAAATTACCCATCCAGATAAGCCGTTATTTCCTGGTAATGATTTACGCAAAATTGATTTTATAGACTATTTAACAGAAGTGAAAGATGTTATGCTTCCTTTCTTACATAACCGCTTGCTCACAGTTATCCGCTTTCCGCACGGATTGTTTGGCGATTCCTTTTATCAAAAGCAATGTCCAGATTATGCTCCGCCCTTTGTACAAACAAGCTGGAAAGAGGATATCAATTATATTGTCTGCAATAATGATCAAACACTTATATGGCTTGGCAACCAGCTCGCATTCGAATTCCATATTCCGTTTGAGACAATTCTGTCAGACTGCATGCCTTCAGAAATTGTCTTTGATCTTGATCCGCCATCTAGAGACCATTTTCCCCTTGCAATTAAAGCTGCTCAAATATTAAAGAACATACTTGACGGCTTGAAGCTAATTTCCTTTATTAAGATTTCTGGAAATAAAGGGATTCAAGTTTATATCCCTCTTCCTGAAAAGACATATTCTTATGACGAAGCAAGAGTTTTTACCGAATTTATCGCAAACTATATGGTGACAATGGAACCAGAATTATTTACAATTGAACGCTTGAAAAAACATCGAAAAAACCGTCTCTATATCGACTATATTCAGCATAGTGAAGGAAAAACAATAATTGCCCCCTATTCAATAAGAGGAAACGAAGGCGGATTTGCCGCCTGTCCAATCCATTGGGAAGAACTTACAGAAAGCTTGTCACCGCAATCATACACAATGAAAACTGTACAGAAGCGGCTAAAAAGCAACATTAACCCATTCGCTGAATATTTCGAGGCGAAAAAAAAGCAGTCATTACAAGCTGTACTTCAGTTCATTCAATCAAATAATCTATGACATTAAGCGAATTATAACAAACAGGGCAGAAGAACATTTACAGTTCTTCTGCCCTGTTTATCATTCTAAGTAAACGTCTCATTAAATGGATAAACCATTTCCTTTGTAATTCCTAAGTTTTCATAAAAATGCTGTTCAATGAAAAGACTAATTTCTCTTAATTCAGCAGATGTAGGAAAAGATGAAATAATGATTTTAGGTATATGCTCAATGCAGGTATTAGCAGGATATAATTCCCCTGCGGATATAAGCAAATCAAAATCCTCATACATATACAACAGATTCAAACTGGAAGGATCCAAACTGGAAATTTTCAATTTACTGTCAAAATGATAAGTTAATACCTCACGAATATAATCTTTTTCACTGTATGTTCTGCACACAACTGCCACTTGGATTTTATGTTTGTTCCATCTCCTTATAACTGCTGCCTGTACTATTGAAAATATCTCCAGTGTATCAAGCTTCTTAAATAAGAGCGAGTATCGTCCAAAGCAGTCCTTTGCCAGCTGTTCAATCACTTGAAAGAGCTGGTTCTCTTCGAAAAAATTCAAATATTGCAAAGTCGAATTTTTTACTGTCTCTGTCTCGAATTCCGTCTCTACAGAAATTCGCTTTAAAGACTGATAAAAATGAAATAAGAAGATATCATCCTGTGATATAGGAAAACCGATAAATTGATCAAGCTTTTCCAAGTAGCGAGCCATCGGATAGCCTCTTTCGCTTTTCATTGTTTTATGAATATATTGTAAATGCTTTGTGCGGTTAAGCGGTCTTTCTTCACTCAAAATAAATATAGAAAAATACAGAATCTCCTGAAGCTGAAGTTCTCTTCGCGGACACTGGACCATATATGGGGACAGCCGTTTAGTCAATTCGAAATACTTACTTCCTGCATGTGTGTTAAAAACGGTATCGGGATATGAAATATAATGGCCCATTGATGCACGATGATTGGCTATGAACAAAATAATAGTCAGCCTCTGTAAAGCTCCTGTTCGGTATGACATCGAAAAGTTAGAAAACAGTTTAACTAAATGCTCCTGAAATTTTACAGCATCAAGACCTTCCTTTACATAGTTCGTCTCAAAGGACATAAAGTCCAAATATTGCATAATAAAACGCCGGATTTTTTTCTCGTCCCCTACTAGGCGGAAGGGGCTCGCGGTTAGAGACACCTCTGCCTCTTCGACAACTTCCTGCAGTTTTTCAAGATGCCGATAAGCGGTTGATCTGCTGATATGCACTTCCTTACATATTTGCGAAACATCAACCCCGTCATTTAACAGAATAATCTTCAAGGTGTGCAAGTAGGTGTTTTTTTCTCTTATTTGTCCCAATAAACTTTCCAGTGTCCCATTTTCCGGCTTGATAAGCCTTACTCCAAATGTTTCGTTCTTTTCAAAAACCCAATCTTCTGGAAGGATACTTTCCAAGAATTCCAAATCACGCCAAATCGTCGTTTTGGAAAAGCCTGTTTTATCCGAAAGTACCGCCAAGCTGTTCCACTTCTCCTCACTAAGCAGCTGAAATATCAAGTCAGAATAGCGTTTATAAAATCGATTCATCCCCATCACCTTTATGCCAAAGATATATTCTATTTTGTATAGTTTGATAAAATTAATGCAGCATGGATTAATTACCGAGAATTTATCTTCCATAGATTTCTATAAACGTCGTTTTAAAGCTTGACCCACCTGTACTTAATCGCTTTTACGACAGCCCTAGTTCGGCATTTTGTCCCAGACTTTTTTAATATGCTGCTAATATGGTTTTTTACTGTCTTATCGCTGATTTGCAGATCCTCCGCTATGTCCAAGTTGCTTTTACCTTTTGCAAGCTGCTGAAGGACGGCAAGCTCACGCCTTGAAAAAATATGGAGACCAGAAGAATTTTCCTCCTTCCGCTTTGACAGAAGGCGGTATTGAAGCAGCATTATACTCGTAATAAAAGGGTCCATATAATTTCTGTTAGCCATAAGACTACGAACAGCCTCCTTCAACCACGCCTCAACTTTCTCCGTATAAACAAAACCCATTACACCAGCAGTTAAAGAATCTTTCAAATCTTCTTCCCTTTCAACATCTAACAGCATAATGATTTTTGCTTGTGGATCTTCTTTCAGAAGCTCTTTGGCTGCCTCTATGCCATTAACTTTGGGCATCGAGCTGGAGATAATAAAGATATCCGGGGTATGGGCCTTCTTGATTGGCAAAACAAATCTGCCGTCTTGTCCTTCTGCAACAATTCGAAAAGCTTGTTCTTCCCTCAACATTTGTCTCATTTTCTCTCTGGCACGCGGATTTTTGTCTAACAGTGCAATTGTAGCCATCGATTATTGACACCCCTTTGAAATCTTTAATGCTATTATTTCAGACACAAAAGGACTTTGAAGCAGATTCATCACTAGCCTATTCCACTTAATAACAAATGACCAAATGCAGCAAAATGGCAGGATATGCTTTGATGTTAACAATTATGAATTTAAATGTGAAAGTAAATAATAACAATTTACATTTTACAGTGAAGAATTACGCACTTCATCTCAATAATGAAATACAACTTTTCATTATCAGTCATTTTCACACTTAAACTTGTTTTAATAGTATAAAAACTAAAAACTTCTCTTATCGTAGACCACCATAAGATTTCTGCTGTATAAAAGTAAATCTCATTAAGTGGTTATCTCAAATGTAGAAAGGAACGTTCCAAAAGTGAACATTAACAAATTCAAAAAAAATGTTATTCTTGCTTAGAAAGCTTGTAAACCTTTAATAGTGGAGGAATTTTAATTTGAATAAATATATTCAGGAGTTAATGTGCAGCTTATTTAAGCACTGCCGAAGTACACTAGAACATTCCCTGAGGGTTGCTGACGAGCTGCAGCAGTTTTGTGCATTTAATGGTATGGGTTCAAGTGCAAATTTTTTTTATATGGGGGCTTTACATGATATTGGGAAGCTGAAAATTGACCAAACTTTGCTGAACAAATCGGAAAAGCTAACTGACGTTGAGAGATCGGAATTAAAGCGTCATACTTTGTATGGCAGACAGCTATTGAATGACAGACAGGTTTTTTCCGATGATTTTTTAAATAATATTTTATATCATCATGAAAATATCGATGGGAGCGGTTATTACGGTTTAAAAGGCAAGGAGATACCTCCTTTCGCACGGATGATTCGCATAATAGACACATATGATGTTTTGACTTACGGGCGAATATATCAGGATCCGATTTGTGAAGCCAAGGTTAAAGCAGAAATGGAAGCAATCAAAGGAACTACCTTAGATGAAATATTAACGTGCTCTTATTTTAATTATCTTGAAACAAAAAAACACGACTTACTGGAGAAAACATTGCAGCACACTTAAAAAAGGCGTTGCATCTTTCGTAAAAGACTATGCAACGCCCGAACAAATAATTTTAGTTTCCCTTTTCCTTTTCTAATCTGCACTCAAGTGGATCTGCTGTTACGAACGCTTCAATAATCGGATGCCTTAATGTCAAATCTTCTATCCATTCGAGAAAGCTGACCTTCACTGTTAGTATTGGATTTAACCAAACCATACTGGCTTTATTCGTTAAACTTGCAAAAGGACAGCTTTCATTTTCAATGGTTCGAAGAATTTTTGTAAGTTCTGCCCAGTCATTATTTGTTAATTTCCCATTGCCGACACTTCCAATGTAAATCAATTTATCTGATTTATCATAAAGACCAAGATGAAGGGAATTGGCTATGCCATTCTTATATGTTACACCGCCAATTACAGCAATCAAATCATGTTGCTTTTTCCTTTTCATCCAGCGCTTGTCTTTGCCGCCAATAGAATAATTGCTTGTTAAATCCTTAAAGATTACCCCTTCTAACTCATTGCTGAGACACGCTTGCAATAAACCTTCTTTGTCACTGAAATTTTCAACAAGCTGGACATGCTTATTAGGCCTAAAGTACATCTTTAAAAGCTCCTGCCTTTCAGCCAAGGTTTTACTTGTAAGACAATGGCCGTTTAACTCTATTAAGTCAAAAACCATATAGGTAATTGGCACCTGTTCTACCATGCCGCTATTTACATTTTTAAGCCGGTCCCGTCTCATTACTTCGTAGAATGAAGGCTTTCCCTCTTTTAACGCGATAACTTCTCCGTCCAAAATAAAGGAGTCGGCCTCAAAGTAAGCAGCTGTATCCAACAGCTCAGGATATTGTTTTGTCCTTTCATTCAATTTACGATTATAAAGCTTAGTTTCGCCAGCCTCATGGTATGTTAATATCCTTGTGCCATCCCATTTCACTTGGGCGATCCAGTTGTCACCTGCTGGTACAGTTTCCGTTATGACAGGTTCAAAAGGGACAATTAGTCTCATGTTTTTTCCATTCCTTTTTTCCGTTAAGATTCCTCTATTTCCTGATTTTATGCTTGGCGAAGAGTAACCAGCAGAGGTTAACACATGATTTATTTGGTATGTTAAATAAAAAGACTTGAAAAAAATAAAGTCATTTCAAATCTTTTTTTCACAAGAAGAAACAGAGAAAGTTAAATGGTATTAAAAAAGAATTTGATTGGAGAAGCGCCGAAACTTTTCTTTGCTCAATCTGTGGAAAGCAAGCCGAAGAACGGATATCCCCTCGTTTTTAAAAATAATAATTATAAATCCAATTAGGTTAGTAGTAAAAAACTCAAATATACTTTATACTCATCCCAAAATACATAACAAAGGAGGATAATAAGAGGACAGTAAAAAACAATACTTTACCCTTGTTAGACCATTTATCCATCCAGCCCCATCTTTTACGGTTTCTATCCAACAGGAAAAAATCACCTGCAACTGCTAACGCGATAATTAGGTACACCAAAAAAGTACTCATAAAGAACTTTGCCTCCTTTATTTTCCATGACTACATATAACAAATTATACCATAAAAAAAGGAGCTGCTAAAAATGCAGCTCCAGTCAATTAAAACGTTTTCGCTAAATCTTTTGCTCTTGCTATTCCATCTTCCCTTATTTCCTGCGCCTTATCAGGCATTGCTGCATGGCCTTCAATAAACAGTCCCTCAAATGTTGGCACACCAAAGAATTGCTTTACAACAGCGTTTAAATAACGATGGCCCATTTCCAAGTCTGCTGCAGGACCTTCTGAATAGATGCCCCCGCGCGCTTGAATGTGAAGCGCCTTTTTGTCTGTCAGCAATCCAACAGAGCCCTGATCTGTATATTTGAAGGTCTTACCAGCAACTGCAACAGCGTCAATATACGCCTTCATAACAGGAGGAAAAGAGAAATTCCACATCGGTGTGACAAAAACATATTTATCCCCGCCGACAAATTGATCACTTAATTCAGCCAGTCGGCTAACTTTTGTTTTTTCTTCACTTGAAAGCTCATCAAAACCTTTACCTGATTGAAGTTTACCCCATCCACTGAACACATCACTGTCGATTTGGGGAATATTTTCCTTATACAAATCGATATGAACAATTTCATCATTCGGGTTTTGTTCTTTATATGAATCAACGAACGCCTGTCCCGCAGCCATACTGAAAGATTGGGAATGGTCATGCGGATGTGCTGTAATATACAATAATTTTGTCATATTGTACTTCCTTTCCTTTTGGAGTAGGCACTTATTTTTTGAAAGAAAGGAGAAAAAAATACTATCATGCGGTTTTTAGATTCTTCCAATCGTTAAATATTATTACCAATTTAAAAACCTGGAAGGACTAGCCTTCCAGGCAAATATTTAGACAAGCTTTTCTTTCAAGTATGCTTGGGCTGCATCTTGCAGTCTGCCGTATTGAGCAGCTTCCTGTTCATATATAAATTTATCAGTTAAAACAAAATCTGCAAGCTTGTTAAGATCTGCTTCCACGCTTGCTTCGTACACATATGTTGCATTGCCAATTAGATCAATACGGTATTTCCCATCATTTTCATGAACATAACAACGAACTTTCCCACCATTATTATATACCTCAATAAATTCACCTGTGTTATTATATCCGTTCAAGATAGATACTAGCGAAGAGGCAGACATGGCTGTACCGCATGCATTTGTAAACCCTACTCCTCGTTCGTATGTTCGCACATAAATACTGCCTTTGTCCAATATAGAAACGAAACTGACATTCACTCCATCAGGCAGGAGTTCATTAGGTCCATTTACATAGCTGCTTATCTCTTCTTGAACAGAGGATTCTATTGTCGCTTTGTCGACAATTGTAATAAGATGAGGATTTGGAACAGCTAACGCAGTGAATGTAAGCTCAGAATGAAGGCTCGCTATCTTTTCGTTTAAAAGCGTCTCCTGGTTTATACGTAATGGCAAATCCTCTGTTTGAAAGGAAACTGGAGAAATCTCCACTAAATATGTTGGGATTTCCGGAAAGATATCATCTTCGTTTTTCACTTCCAGATTTGCCTTCATTGTTTCAATAATTGCTTCCTTCACATTAAGTAGTTCACACACATAACGAGCTACACAGCGAATTCCATTCCCGCACATAGAAGCTTCTGAGCCGTCTGCATTAAAGACTCTCATGCGTGCATCCGCTTTGTTACTAGGCATTACATACAATATTCCATCAGCGCCTAATTTTGTACCGCGATTGCAAAAGGCAATCGCCATATTTGCACGGTCCTCTTCTGTAAAGGAATAGTTGTTGGAAATCTCATCTATTATAAGAAAGTCATTTCCGCTTCCGTGGCATTTAGTTAGTTTTATGTTCATTTGTATTTCCCCCAACCGTTACTTATTTCTTACATTGTACTTCTGCCGTTGTCTTCTTTGCAATCATAAAACCATTGTTTTTGAATCCTTTTCGAAATAAATAAACCTGTGTCCTAAGCTTAGCTTAAGAAACAGGCTCTAATTAGATTTTTTTATCTTCCATAAGCTCTTTCGCCCAGTTAAGGGATTCTGCATATACTTTAAACAAATCCTTTTCTTCAATCTTCAGCTTCCTGCAGCCTTTGCTAATATTAGCCCAGTCTGCTTTTTCGACTGCAAGTACGAGTTCAAGTACATCCCTTTGTGTATTGCTTTCCCCTGATAGTGCATCCATAATCGCTTTATCTAAAGGAACTTGGACTAAAATCTCCTCCATATCAAGATTTAAAATAGTATCCATCAAGGAAAACATACCTGTCAAGAAATGTCCGGAGGTATTTGTTTTACCTGGGATAAGATTTGCAACAGACTCACACATTCTCGCTCGAATAAGGCAGTTATACATCACCTCATAGGAAATACCGTTATTCCAGTCTCGTTCTCTAACAGCCAGTACGTACAGCCACTTTTGCAGTTCCATCAGTCCAATAAGTACAATCGCTTGCCTTATGCTTGTAACCTTATGCTTAAGACCAAAACCCAATGTATTAATTAATTTCAAGAGCTTGTACGATAAAGAAATATCCTGTTCAATCAAATTAGAAATCATATCGATATCTGGGTCGATTGATCGTATATGTTTTGAGATACCATAATATGTATGAATATAAGCCGGTACATCATGTGTAGACATGATGGAAGGCTTTGAGAAAAAGTAGCCTTGAAAGTAATGATAACCGGCAGCCTGCGCTGTTTCATATTCTTCCCTTGTCTCAAGCTTTTCCGCTACCATCTCTTTTCCAAGCTGTTTGGCGAGGGTTTCAATTTCAATCCTTGTATCTTCATCCGTATTCATGAAATCAACTTTTATGATATCTGCCGTTATAAGCAATTCATAAGCATATGGATTTGTATTGTCAAAAATATAATCATCCAGTGCAATTTTATAACCCAACGCCTTTAATTCCTTGCAAATATTAATTATTTTTCTGCTTGGCTCGACAGTTTCTAATATTTCTATTACGATTTCTCTCGGTTGAAAATATGTAGGCAGCCCTAAATCCAAAAGATTTTCTGTAAAGTTGATAAAACAAGGCTTTCCATCGGATAACTTCTCAATGCCTATATTAAGAAAACTATTTATAATTACATCCGCTGTCGCATGATCTCCATCAATATTCGGAAACACATTAACCTCATTATTTCGATATAATAATTCATAACCGTATACTTCTTCCATTCTATTGAACAGCGGCTGCCTAGCCACAAAAACTTCCATTGAAATACCTCCGAACTTCTTTTCTACTCATTTCAAAATATTTAGTATTATTCTAATAAACAAGACCTTCAAAGACTGTCGAACTCTGTAGCATTTTTAAAAAGTGACTATATACTCTATTATAATGGGTAATTTAGCTCAATCCAAAATCATTTGGAAAATTTTACCTAATATTTCAATAAAACTGGCGGCCATAGGTTTGTAACCCATAGAAGCCAGTTTTTATCAGTGTGTATATTGAAGGACAAAATTTATTAAGAACAAGGAAGAAATGAAGTATAAAGGTAATGAAACTTCTTTTGCTTTTCCGAGCGCTATTTTCAAAATTGGATACAAAATAAATCCAATTGCCATTCCATCCGCTATGCTGTATGTGAAAGGTATCATCGCGATAATAAAAAAGCTTGGAAAACTTTCACTTAAATCCCTTAAATCAAGGTGACGAATATTTTGTAGCATCAGTCCGCCGATAATAATAAGAATCGGCGCGATAGCACTATTCGGTATCAACTTAATCACTGGAATAAAGAAGCTTGCGCAAATGAAAAGCACAGCTGTAGTTATGGATGTCAAACCTGTTTTTCCCCCTGCGGCCATGCTTGCAGTACTTTCAACTGTTGATACAGTTGGACTGCTTCCAAATAAGCCTGACAGAAATACAGAAACAGCATTTGCCTGAAATGCCCGTTTAAAACGTTCAGGCTTCCCGATATATTGTACATGATTGGAAACAAGCCCAATATTTTCAAAAACTAGTACCATTGACAAAGAAAACACAGCTACCCAGAACGGTATTGTAATAATCTTGTCAAAGGACATATGACCAAATACACTCCAATAATCCTTTAACTGTACTGATTCGCCCGCAGTTCCTGTGTCTATCAAACCGAACATCCATGAAATCAATGTTCCAACTAGGATAGTAATCAGGAAGTTTCCTTTAACATTTCTCAAAAACAATATAATGCTAATGATTAAAGTAATGACAGTTGCCAGTACATGCAAATCATTAAAGGAACCCAGTGCAATAATGGAATTGCTGCCTTTTTGGACAATTCCGCCCTTTTCGAGGCCAATAAGCATCAAAAATAAGCCAAGCCCGACTGTGAGCGATTCTTTAAGGGAACTTGGTATTGATTGGCTTACAATGCTTGCCAGCTTAGTAAATGCAATCAGCATAAACAAAAGTCCTGAAACAAATACAACCGCAAGCGCTTCCTGCCAGCTTAATCCCATTGACTGAACAATTGTGTACGAAAATAGCGCATTAATACCCATTCCTGGAACAAGCAACACCGGTACATTCCCTAGAAACCCCATCAAAAAACATCCGAAAACTGATGTGAGGATGGTCGCGATAATAGCAGCTTCAAGTGGAATTCCAGCTTCTGATAAAATAAGCGAATTGACAGCGACAATATAGACAACTGTAAAAAAGCCAATCAGTCCTGCGAAAAATTCTCCTTTGAAAGTTGCATCGCTTTCTTTCATTTTAAAGAATTCTGTTATATAGTTTTTCATTTGTTATACCTGTATAAATATAGCCCTCTCCCTACCCGCATAACCAAATGATTAGTTTTAGTAGACATATAAACAGTCCAATAATTAAACTTATCAAAAGGTAAGCCACAATTGAATATAATAGCAGATTCCCATTACTTTGCCAATCGTTTTACACTAAAATTGGCCAAATCCCCTTCCCCCTATCGGAGAAATATTTGGCCAAAAAATTAGCTTTATTTAATATATATGTTTAAACCAGTTCTTTATAAAGATTTGCCATTTCGATAGCATTAACCGCAGCTTCCCAGCCTTTATTTCCGGCTTTTGTACCTGCACGCTCAATCGCTTGTTCAATTGATTCTGTTGTTAACACACCAAAGATGATTGGCACTCCTGTAGCAAGAGACGTGCTTGCTACCCCTTTAGCTACTTCATTGCTGACAAAATCGAAATGCGGAGTCGCTCCGCGAATGACTGTACCTAAAGTAATAATTGCATCGTATTTATTTGTTTCTGCAAGCTTTTTCGCAGCAAGAGGAATTTCAAATACACCAGGTACCCATGCAACGTTAACATTCTCTTCTTCTACACCATGACGCTTCAACGCATCTTCAGCACCTGATAATAGTCTTGTTGTTATAAATTCATTAAATCTTGAAACGATGATAGCCACCTTTAAGCCGCTTCCAATTAAATTACCTTCAAATATTCTAGTCATTATACTGTCTCCTTTGATTCTTCTCTTTTTTGTCTGTATTCTATTAGTTCTTTTATTGTAATCATTTTCAGGTCGAACTTTTGAGATATTACTTTTAGGTCATCAACTCTAGCCATTGTTCCGTCCTCTTTCAAGATCTCACAGATAATACCTGACGGAAAACGGCCGGCTAATTTTGCCAAGTCAACCGCAGCTTCTGTATGGCCATTCCTTGAAAGTACTCCCCCAGCATGTGCGATTAGAGGGAAAATATGACCTGGCCTAGTAAAATCGGCGGCTTGCGCATTTTTATCTACCATTTTTTCAATTGTCAGCGCCCGCTCAAATGCACTGATTCCTGTTGTAGTTTCCTTATGGTCGATACTGACTGTGAAAGCTGTACCTCGAGGATCACTGTTTTTAGTAACCATCGGTGAAAGCCCAAGTCTGTCAGCAAGCTCCTTTTCAATTGGAACACAGATAAGTCCCCTGCCCTCTTTTGCCATAAAGTTAATCATTTCGGGTGTCACTAGATCGGAAACACCGACCAAATCTCCTTCGTTTTCCCTGTCTTCATCATCTACTACAATAATTAATTTACCTGCTTTCAAATCTTCCAGCGCTTCTTCTATTGTATGAAACATATGATTTCCCCCTTTTTTATGTTAATTATAATTTCTTAATAAAAACCGTTTTCCTTCAGAAAATTAGGGGTTATATTGCTTGCACGACTGCTGTTATCCTTATCTTTGTTCATAAAAGAATAAAAATATTTTGCCATCATATCAAACTCAAGATTTACGATCTCTCCAACCTGCTTCTTGCCGACTACAGACTCTAAGGACGTATGCGGTATAATGCTTATACATACCGAATGGCCTTTCGTCTCAAAAATTGTCAGGCTCGTTCCATCTACCGCAATCGAACCTTTCTCTAAAACCAGATGAGAGAACTGCTCTGGTATTTCTATTTCCATGCTTATGCTGTTTTCAATGGCTTTTCTTTCCAAAATCTTGCCAATACCATCTATATGACCTGTCACAAAATGACCGCCAAACCTTCCATTAGCTGCCATAGCTCTTTCCAAGTTTACAAGCGAACCATTTGTCAGGCGGGAAAGGGAAGTATCCTTGAATGTCTCGGGCATAACATCTGCCATAAATTCATTGGAGCTGAAGCTTGTAACCGTAAGACAGACCCCGTTTACAGAAATGCTGTCCCCTAATTTCATATCATCCATGATGTGTTTAGCCTGTATGGCAAGAACGAGGGTTTTTCCTGTTTTAGAGATATTTTTCACTACACCCGTTTCCTCGACAATTCCAGTAAACAAAAATGTTTCCTCCTCTCTTTAAATACCTGAGGTTTTTTATTAAATAGCTGCCTTTATACCATGTGCGGGGCGTTTAATAAAAGCATTGCTTGTTTATTTATAAAAAGTGAAAAAGAACTGAACCGCTGCTGTATGTAGACCAGTTTTTTTCATTTTGACCAATCCTTCATGAAATAATGCAATGCTCTAACATGTTAGAAAAAATAAAAAATCCCGTATAAAAATTTATACGGGAGATTGTACAACAAATAAGCGGTTATATTTTTTAAGGATACGCCAAAAATAAGCAGTAATTTTTGATTTATTTTGACTTAAAGTCATCATCAAAAAAACGCACCTGTTCATACACCTGTTCATGTCAAACACACTATATTCCATGAAGAAATACAGAAGCTTTCGTTTGCCTTCTCCCATCCAGACTTTACTGTCGGCTTTGGTTTCTCACCAAATCCACCGTCTTATTATACATAAGCCGGGTCACGGGCTTAGAGTATTAAACTCATCACCGCCGGTTGGGAATTTCACCCGACCCCGAAGGCGACCACTAACTTGTGGTCTTTTACTATTTAATTGTTGCTAGTTTACACTAGAAATTCGTATAATGCAACTACTCTGTTTCGAAATTTTAAGAGAACTGTTGTTTAGAAAATAAGTGCAACTTATACATAGTATAAACGTATTAACAATAAACAACCAAAAAAACATGCTTAAGAATGGAGCTAATGTATGAAAGAAAATGAAGCATACTTATTAAAAGAACTAGAAGAAGTTAAAAAATGGGAAAAAGATCAAAGTGGCTTATGGTTTTGGGAAAAACTAAGCCGGCTTCCATTCAAACTTATTGATAAATTAACCCCAGCTTTCATTCAAAATAAAATCGGCCAGCTGCTTGATGAAATGGGGAACTACATCCAGAGCGGTGGAAAATTGCTGAGTGACATCTCGTCCTCTAAAAAATATTATAAGCATCTTAACGTTCAGAAATTTGAAGAGGTACAGGATCTGCCGCTGACTGAGATGAAAGCGGCTGTGGAGAAGCTTACAAAAAGCCGGAAAAACATTGCGACCATACAAGGTGCAAGCACCGGTATCGGAGGATTTTTCACTTTAGGGATTGATATCCCGCTTCTGCTGTCGATGCAAATTAAGATTCTTCAAGATATGGCAAT
>JAPSHL010000156.1 GCA_031179905.1 Bacillus sp. (in: firmicutes)
CCGATAACTGAGACTGTATTTGTTTTTGTCATATGGCCTGCGACCATTCCACCAAAAAAGCCCATCGCATAGCCGGCAAACGAGGCGCTTGTCGTATTTTCGTTTTTAGCGCTCCCGTTAAAGCTGATAAAATGAATGTCAGGATATTTCTTCGATAAAATATTAAAATACTCGGCGTATTCACTGCCATGTCCGAAGATCAGATTAACTCCTTTATGGTTGAATTCCTCTACCGCTCTTTCTGCAAGGGCAAGGGAATCGATATATTCCTTATAATAAACATCCACATTATATTGCGATTGAATATTCAACAGCCCTTTATATCCTTTTGTGCCCCAAACTTGGTCTGTCACAGTGCCAGTTACGAGCAGACCTACACTTTTCAAACGCCCCTTTTTTTCGGCTTGTCCGCAGGAGGCAAGAAAAAAGGTGCTCAGCAGGATGAAAAGGGAGAGCATTAACTTCAATTTTTTCATTTGAACGCCTTTCTTTCATGCAATTTTTCATATAAACTACTACACTACCACTTATACATCTTAATATGTCTTCTTTGTATTTCCAAGTTATCTGCAATTTTGTTTTTATTATCAACCGTATATGACTGTAAGCGTGGAGGAATTTGATAGCTTGGTATATCCACCGGAAACTCTTTTATTGCTTTCTTGCCTTGTATCCAATGATTTTTAATACCGCTGTTCAAAAAAAGATAGGTGGCGCTAGTTTCCATAATCAGCTTCTTCGTTACAGCTGCTGCATCGTCTATAAAAATAGCATCCTCCTTATACTCCATCTCACTCATTTGAATATCATCACAGTCTTCTAGTAATTGAACAAACAAAAACTCTTTTGGCTGCCATGGACCATAGACAGTTGGATAATAGATAGACCTGAAAGGAAGGCCAAGTTTTTTTAGCACCGGAAATAATTCTTCTTCATGATAGGCGAAATCCAACACATTTCCTAAGAAAATTAATTCATGTTTCTTTTCTATCACTTCCTGAATATTACTTTTTTTCTCTAAATCGATTTTTATCTGGTTGATTATTTTTTCACTGTTTAACAAATCATAACAATCATAAATAATTTTACCGCTGCTAAACAGGAATTTTTCTTCCCAGCTTATTTCTTCGTAATTAGCATTCCTTCCTATCTCCAGCTGCTTATCTTCTGAATCTTCTAGTATCATATTTGGATAAGATACTCCATAAACTGTTTCTCCATCTTCCAATAAAGAACGGCATAGTTGAAAGCCGATAAATTGGTATGTGCCGATAATTACTGCATTCTCCATCTAAGAAGCCTCCTTGATGTCGGATAGTGTATCTTATGCAGAGCTAGGGGTAATCATGATAATCATAAGGGGTGCTATGTAGTAAGAGGAGACTGGAAACTAATACTAGCTCCAGCCACTCTATAGATATAAACAAGACAAGTTAGAGGTCTTTTTCATACTGTCCAAAAAAGCGAATGATTTGCCCTGGGATTGCACTCCTTTTCTCTGGCAAAACATATGATACGAAGATTGGCAGCTGTTCTTGATCCCATTTTCTAATCCTTTCCTTCAGCAGCTGGGATTGGTAATAGGATTTGCCGTTATGAAGTATATGGATAATTTTCGCAGGAGTGTTTGTCTCTTCTAGCTGATTCTCTTTTATTTCTTTAAAAAATTCGGGGATAACTTTGGCATTTTTATCATAGGCAGCAGCTATTTCGTTGCAGAGCTTTTTAAAGAAAAACTTATGCTCCTTTTCCTTTTCAAGATGTTCACTCAAAGACAGAATAGGGTTGAACAGCACGACTGAACGAATATTTTCCTTCATCTCCATCATCAGTTTTATCGCAACCAATGCTCCCATTCCTTCTGCAATTAAATGTATTTTCGGATTAAGGATTTCTGAGCGGATCATATGCTCATACAGTCGTTTAGCAAGCATTAATGATCTTTCGCTTCCCCAGTTTTTCCCGTAAAGATTTGAATAGAAAATGGTGTATCCTTCATTTCTCAATGAATCAATGATTGATTTCTTTCCTTCATTTTGGACCCAAAAGCTGTTTTTTGCATCTACAAAATGTCTGTCGTCACCAATAATTAAGATACCGAAACCGTTAGGCTGCTGTGTTGGATAATGTATCATATTCCATTCGGTATCCAGTTGGAAGTTCCGGTTCTCCATCTCTCAAAAACTCCTTTTTAGGTTTTCCTCTTACTAATGTATGACCATCTTAAGCAAAATGTAAGGGAGTTTGCCCAATGTTTTCATGTTTTAAGTGTGGCAGGAGCAATAATTCATTATTTTATTAAGTTCAAGCAAAAAAGGAGATTATATATGATTTATTATTTTGGCCCTGTATGATACTATAAGAACAGACCTGAAAATAAGTGTGAGGTGATTGTATGCGGTATATCGTAACGATTTTTTGGACATTCCTATTAGCGCAAATGCTTACATATGTTATTAGTTCCATGAACGGAATAACTTACAGCTTCTCAATGGGAGTAGTGTTAACAGTTGTTTTTTCTCTAGTCATTTTCCTTTTGGCAGCTGTATTGCCAAATGATGAGCACAGTCATGAGGAAGGTTCTCATTAATTTCTAGTTAATTACCGGGTGAAAGCGTTATGCTTTCACCCTTTTTTATTTTGGGGTTATTTCCTAGCAAGGAAGATTCCATCCTCTGCAGCAGCGTCAATTACAACGTGATCGTTCTCCTTGATCTTCTCTGCAATTATTTCCCTTGCCAGTGCTGTTTCTACAGTTCTTTGCAGAAAACGTCTGAGCGGCCTTGCTCCAAAGACAGGGTCGAAGCCGTTTACTGCAATATATTCTTTGGCTTGCTCAGTCATGCTTATGCTGATATGCTGGTCAGAAAGTCTGCTTTGCAATTGGCTTACCAACTTCAAGACAATTTCTTTAATTTCCGTTAATGCCAATGGCTTGAACAGAATAATTTCATCAATTCGGTTCAAAAATTCAGGGCGGAAATGACCTTTTAGCCGGTCCATAACTCCTTCCCTGATCGATTCGGGAATGGAAACAGAGTCCTTGCTTTCAAGCAGAAGATCTGAGCCAATATTAGAAGTCATAATAATAACCGTATTCTTAAAATCAACTACTCTTCCTTGTGAATCCGTAATTCTTCCATCATCAAGGACTTGAAGGAGAATATTGAAAACTTCTGGATGTGCTTTCTCTACTTCATCCAGCAATACAACACTATACGGTTTTCTTCTGATTGCCTCAGTGAGTTGTCCGCCTTCTTCGTAACCAACGTACCCCGGAGGTGCGCCAATTAAACGGGAAACAGCATGTTTTTCCATATATTCGGACATATCAATCCGAATGATTTGCTCTTCACTGTCAAACAGACTTGATGCCAACGCTTTGGCAAGCTCAGTTTTACCGACCCCTGTCGGACCTAAAAATAAAAACGAACCAATTGGCCTGTTTGGATCTTTTATACCTGCTCGCGCCCTTAGCACCGCATCACTGACAAGCTTAACAGCTTCTTCTTGTCCAACCACTCTTTCATGCAGTATGCTTTCGAGGCGAAGGAGCTTCTCTCTTTCCTTCTCCAAAAGCTTAGTCACAGGAATTCCTGTCCATCTTGCTACAATCGCGGATATCTCCTGCTCTGTTACTTCTTCTCTGAGCAGCCTTTCTCCTTTTTTTGAGCTGGTTGAATTTTCAAGTTGTTTCAATTCCTTTTCCAAAGCAGGGATGCTGCCGTGTCTAAGCTCGGCTGCTTTATTCAAATCATAGTTATTTTCTGCTTCTTCCAATTCCCTGCGTTTTCTTTCTAACTCTTCTTTTTTCCCCTGGACATGTAACAGCCCTTCCTTCTCAAGCTGCCATTTAGCCTGAAGTGAGTTTGCTTTTTCACGCAAGTTGGAAACTTCTTTACTAATCACAAGCAGTCTCTCGTTGCTAACAGGATCTTCTTCGCCTTTTAAAGCAGCCTCTTCAATCTCAAGCTGCATGATTTTCCTTGTCAGCTCATCAATTTCAATCGGCATAGAATCAATTTCTGTTCTTATCATCGCACAAGCCTCATCAATTAAGTCGATCGCTTTGTCCGGTAAAAATCTGTCTGTAATATAGCGGTCCGATAAAGTTGCAGCAGCAATAATTGCCTTGTCTTGAATAGAAACTCCATGGTGTATCTCAAATCTTTCCTTCAAGCCCCTGATAATGGAAACCGTATCCTCTACAGTCGGTTCAGAAACTAACACCTGTTGGAATCTACGCTCTAATGCTGGGTCTTTTTCAATATACTGTCTGTGTTCGTCAAGGGTTGTTGCCCCAATGCAATGAAGCTCTCCCCTTGCAAGCATTGGCTTCAGCATATTTCCAGCATCCATCGCACCATCCGTTTTTCCTGCACCGACAATGGTATGAAGTTCATCAATAAATAGGATTATTCTGCCTTCGCTGTTTTTCACTTCCTGCAAGACCGCTTTAAGACGTTCCTCGAACTCTCCTCTGAATTTTGCTCCAGCAATCAGAGCTCCCATATCTAACGAGAAGATAGTCTTATCTTTTAGGCCTTCTGGGACATCTTTTCTGACAATTCGCTGGGCAAGACCCTCAACAATCGCTGTTTTGCCGACTCCAGGCTCACCGATTAATACTGGATTATTCTTTGTTTTTCTCGATAGGATTCTTATAACATGTCTGATCTCATTATCCCTGCCTATGACAGGATCCATTTTTCCTTCTTTCACATCTGCTACGAGATCCCTGCCGTATTTGGAAAGGGCCTCATAGGATGCTTCTGGGTTTTTGCTAGTCACTCTTTGGCTCCCCCTTATATCTTTAATTGTTATTCTGAACTCTTGGCTGTTTATACCGATTTTCTCAAACAAGCCGCGTACTGCCGAATTCTGCACAGCAAAGACAGCAAGCAATATATGCTCTACAGAGAGATAATCATCCTTCCATTGTTCCTGTTCTTTTTCTGCTTCTTGCAGCACTTGCTGAAGGATATTTGTTATATAAATGGAGCCTTGCTGATTCCCGCTGATTGTTACCTTAGGCTTTTTATTGATTTCATTTAAAAGTTCCTGCTGCAGCTGATCTGTGTCCTTATCCAATTTTTGCAATACAGAAGATAGTAAGTTGTCTGAACGCTCTAGTATCGCCAAAAATAAATGGACATCATCTATTTCTTGATGCTTCTGTTTAAGGGCGAATGCTTGTGCGTCTGCAAAAGCCTGTTGAACTCTCTCAGTCATCATATCTGGATTCATAACAGCACCTCTTTTGACCATTTTTGACCTTTGCTTTTATTATAATATTTCTTTCCCATATGTAAAGCCACCCGAATCATCGGATGGCCACTATTTATTAATTAAAGCCAATTTTTGGATTAGTCTCCAAGTTACGGCTTTCTTTGGTATGACCAAAGGCGGTTATGGTTTGATGTTTCTGGGAAACGATCTCCAGCTTTCATTTTCAGTTTTTGGGGATTATTCACATTGCTTCCTGTTTCGCCGATTTCTATATATAAACCGTTATTGGGTGCTTTTTGCCCTGGTCGAAACTGTCTATTCTGTCCCATATAAAACCCTCCTAAGCTTTCAAGATCCACAGTGTCTTCCATGAACTGCAATATTATTATTTCCTGTTTTTCAAAGCTGATAACGGTAATTATTAACTCATTTACGATTGATTATTTTTGTTTTGCTGAGGAAATATTAGCATAAAGAAAAAAGCCTATCGAAATAGGCTTTTAAAAAATTAACTCAATAATTCAACAAGCAATGCTTTTTGGGCGTGCATTCTGTTTCCTGCTTCTTGGAAGACGTAAGAATTTGGTCCGTCAATGATTTCGGCTGTTACTTCCTCTTCTCTGTGTGCAGGCAGGCAATGCAGGAACATATAGTCATCTTTAGCATGTGCAACAAGTTTTTGATTAACCTGGAATCCATTAAAATCTTTCAATCTCTGTTCATTTTCTTCTTCTTGACCCATGCTGGTCCAAACGTCTGCATAAATGACATCGGCATCCTTCACTGCTTCAATTGGATCTTGAACAATGGAAATAGTACTGCCGCTTTTCTCAGCAAAGCCTTTTGCTAATATAACTATTTCCTCATTCGGCTCATAATTTTCTGGTGTAGCAACAGCGATATCCATGCCGACTTTTGCACATGCAATCAATAGTGAATGTGCGACATTATTGCCATCGCCAATGTATGCAAGCTTCAGTCCTTGCAAAGTACCTTTCACTTCAAGAATTGTCAGCAAATCAGCCAGCGCTTGGCACGGATGATGAAGATCTGTCAATCCATTAATGACAGGGATTGTAGCATGTTCAGCTAATTCCTCTACTGTTTCGTGAGCAAATGTTCTGATCATAATCGCATCAACATATTGGGATAATACTTTTGCTGTATCAGAAATAGGCTCTCCTCTTCCAATTTGCAGGTCGCGTGAGCTTAAGAAAAGTGCCTGGCCTCCGAGTTGAAACATTCCTGTCTCAAAGGAAACTCGTGTTCTTGTTGATGATTTTTCAAAAATCATTCCAAGTGTTTTTCCTTTTAGTGGTGCACTTATCTCACCATTTAAATGTACTTCTTTCAATTCCTTCGCTTTATTAATCAGATCTACAATTGTTTCTGGAGAGTATTCAGCCAATGTGAGTAAGTCTTTGCCTTTTAAGTCTGTTAAAGATGCTGCTATCATACAGTGCTCACGCCCTTTCTGGATTTATTGTGCCATTCATTAATAGATTGGACAGTGATGGAAGCTGCTTTAAAGGACTCAATGAATGCTTCTAAGCTTTCCTGTTGTGTAAAAGTAATGAGACGATTTCTTGTTGCTGTTTCACGAAGAAGCTTGTCATCTGCACCGTTTCCTGGATTGTAAAACGCAACTGTTTGTTCTTCAGCCAACAGCGGACCAGTTTCCTCTGCTGTTTTTACAACTAATCCAACTGCTTCTGCCTTTTGCTTTAAAGTAATGTCGAAGCTGTCAGATTTTATGACAATTTGTTTGTGTTCGACTTTTTTCAAAGTTGGGTGAAATACCTTTTTCAAGCCTTCTGCCATTGTATCTGCAAGAGCAATCCCCTCACCAGTTGATCTCATTTCTGGACCGACCTTGGAATCAAGTCCTTTTAAGGCATAATTTGAATAGACTGGGTATTTAATGCAGACAAAATCGAGTTCATTCTTGAAGGTTATCTCTTCTTCTGACAAATTATATTTCCCGAGCAATATTTTTGTCGCAATTTGAACTAATGGTACACCCGTTACCTTGCTGACAATCGGAACTGTTCTGCTCGCTCTTGGATTAACTTCTAACACATAAACCTTTTCTCCATCAATGATATATTGAATGTTCATAAGGCCTTTGTACTTTGTATTACCAACAATCTTTTTCGCATATGTCAGCATTTTCGCTTGTGCTGACTCAGAAAGGGTTTGGGCTGGAAGAATGGATAAGCTGTCACCAGAATGAACACCTGTCTTTTCAATATGCTCCATGATTGCAGGAACACATATGTTTTCACCGTCTGCTGCTAAATCCAATTCCGCTTCATATGCCTCTAGGAATTGATCAACAAGGACTGGATACGGTATATCTGTTTGCAGATATGCCTCTAAGTCATTGTTATTGTTGATTCTTTCCATCCCTTTGCCTCCAATAACATAGGACGGTCTTATAAGGACTGGATACGTTAATTTATTTACAGAAGCAAGCAAACCTGCTTCGTCAAAGGCAATATCCCCGTCGATATGAGGAATGTTTTCCTCATCAAGCATTTGGTAAAATAAATCTCTGTCTTCTAGTACGTCAATTGTTTTGCTGTTAGTGCCAAGAATTTCAACACCATATTCTTCTAACCCTTTTGCCACGTTGATTGCAGTCTGCCCGCCAAGCTGAACGATTGCCTCTTTAATTCCCTCTGAATCTACAACATTCATAATATCTTCGATTGTCAGTGGTTCAAAATATAGTCTGTCAGCTGTCGCAAAGTCTGTACTAACCGTTTCCGGATTATTGTTGATGATGATTGTTTCAATGTTTTCCTGCTTCAATGCAAATACGCCATGAACAGAACAATAATCAAATTCAATTCCTTGACCGATGCGAATCGGACCGCTTCCAATAACAAGGACTTTACGCTTGCTGCTTTCTGTTTGTTCGTTTTCTCCGTAATAAGTGGAGTAGTAGTAATTTGTTTTTGCTTCGAATTCAGCTGCACATGTATCCACCATTTTATACACAGGCAAAATTCCGAGTGCTTTGCGTTTATTGCGCACATCCTGTTCGGAACATTTCCATGCTGCTGCAAGGAATGAATCGCTAAAGCCTTTTTCCTTCCATAGCTGCAACGCCTCTTCTCCAGCTTCTTCTAGAGG
>JAPSHL010000157.1 GCA_031179905.1 Bacillus sp. (in: firmicutes)
CTCGGCATCATGAAAGATGTTATTACAGCTTTTAGTAACACTGCAGTAACGAAGACAAATGCGCTTAGTGCAAATATAGGTAAATATTTAGTAGGTGCAATGCTGGCTGGTTTTTTCGTTGGATTAGGGATAATTCTTATCTTTACAATTGGCGGTATGCTTGCTCCTACTGATTTTGCAGGTACAAAAATTATTATGGGTGTATCCTTTGGGATTGCTTTAAGCTTAGTAATTATGGCAGGAGCGGACCTTTTCACAGGCAATAATATGGTGATGACGATAGGGATGCTGGAAAACAAAGTAACATGGAAAGATACGGGGAAAGTATGGGGATTCAGTTATCTTGGCAACTTTATAGGATCAATTTTTTTGGCATTATTATTCAGTTATTCTGGGCTGGCTGTCGGCGGTGTAGCAGATTTTATAACACATGGAGCAGAAGCAAAGATGAATGCTCCTTTTATGGAATTGTTAGTACGAGGAATTCTCTGTAATATCTTAGTTTGTTTAGCTGTATGGAGTTCAGTTAAGCTTAAGGATGAAACAGCAAAATTAATCATGATATTCTGGTGCCTCTTTGCATTTATCACTTCAGGATTTGAACACAGCGTAGCTAATATGACATTATTGTCTATTGCATTAATCATCCCACATCCTGAAACAGTTTCTATTGGTGGTATGTTTGCTAATTTACTGCCGGTAACCATTGGGAATATTATTGGCGGTGCAATTTTTGTAGGGGCGGCATATTGGTATAATATTTCAGAAAAAACACAAGCGGTTGTTAAGTCTTATAAGAAGGAAGCATAGCGTGCTCGTTTGTGAAGTGATTCACAAAAATAGTTGGATATGAAAAGAGGCTGAGCTAATGTCCCCGAACCATTATGCGAAATTCTAATGAACTTTCGTGTAATAGTTCGGGTTCTTAATTGGCTGTTTTCAGTAAAGCTAGCTGCTATTGCAAACTACTATTAGAAATCTTAATGGAACGAACTTGATCTTTACCTGACTTTTTAACAAACAACAAAGTATGCAAAAAAAGTCCAATGTTTATAAGATTAAGTTTAGAAATTATTATTGTCTTTGAAGTTTTTGTTCCAGCCTTTTTGCAAATTTGTTTATTTTGCTCCAGCATCTAAAAGAATATCTCTTATCTCCGTAAAACCTAGCTCCTTAGCGTGTTGAAGGGGAGTAACTCCGTTTGAGTCAGGGATGTTAACATCTGCACCATGTTTTATCAATAATTCAATTGTTTCCTGTTGGTTTTTTCCGCCATTCCCGAGCACTACTGCTTCTAACATGGCTGTCCAGCCAAGATCATTAACATGATTTACATCAATATCAGTGTTTTCTAAAAGCGCTTTGACAACCTCTACATATCCATGCTCAGATGCTGGAATTAATGCTGTTCCACCAAATCTATTTAACAGCTTTGGATCTGCTCCAGCTTCTGCTGTCAGCTTCACAATTTCTAAATATCCTTCTGCTCCTGCGTAAAGGAAAGGGGTGTTTTTCATATTGTCTTGGATATTGATGTCCGCACCGTTTTCAATCAGCAGTTTGACTGTTGCGGTATCATTGTTATAAGTGGCAATCATCGCTGCAGTCCGGCCCTCTTGATTTACGCTGTTAATATCGGCACCGTTTTCTATAAAACTTGTAATTTTAGAGATATTACCGTTTTCAACTGTTTGAAAAAAAAGTTCCTTGTCTTGAGTAGTCATAGGTTCTTCTGATTCAACCTCCTTATTTTGATCAGTTACTGCTTTTTCTTCTGAGGTCATCTGATCAGACGCTGTTTGACTTTCCTGTTGATCCGGGGATTTTTGACAACCAACTAAAATGATTGCCATTAAAAATAAGATTAATAGCTTCTTCAATAAGACGTTTTCCTCCTTTTCTTTATCGTTGATAGTATGATATGGAAAGAGACCCTGATAGTAATGTTCCCTTATAAAAAACAGCTTCTCTAGTTGCCCGTCTTGCCACAGCTTCAGCAGTGCATGACGCCTTAACAAGATTCATATCTGCATCATCTCCAACTGCTGGCCAAACTTGTTTCCCCTGTTTATTTAATGGTGTTTTTCCACCAGTGATAAAACCAAGAGACTGTGATAAAGACCATTCATCAACATACCCGTAAAGTTCTGCCAGACGGCCTGCCTTTTCTAAATTATCACCGGTGCCAAAGGGGGACCAATGGTCAGTAAGGCTGTCTGTGCCTAGGGATACTTGAACGCCTTTCTCTTTTAATAAGGGGAGAGGCATGATTATTTTACCGATTGGGACTGTTGTAGTAACAGCGATTCCAAGATGAGCAAACCGTTCTGCCAGTTCAGCAGCTTTTATATCTGGAATACCAGCAAATCCAAACGCGTGGCTGACGGTTACTTTGTAGTGCAAACCTGCTTGTTCTGTTAAATCTGCCAATCTGTTCATAGTAAACAACCCTAAATGGTCTCTGTCATGGATATGGATATCAACTTCGGAATTAGTATCAACAGCCATTTCTATAATCGTATCTAATGATTTTTCGATATTTCCGTCGACTGAATGAGGATCAACTCCGCCAACATGTGTTGCTCCATTTTTTAAAGCTTCTCTGACAAGACTTTCTACGCCTGAATGGAGCAAACCATGCTGGGGGAAGGCGACAATCTCAGGTGAGATTTTTCCGGAGAAGGAAGCAAGAGCCTCTAATGAAGCTTCTAAATTTTTTAAGCCAACTACAGGGTCGATGTTTACGTGGGTGCGGACATGTGTTGAACCGAACCCGATAAGTAAATCTAAGATTTTCTCTGCTCTTTCTTTAGCAGTCGGCAGTAACTGAGGCAGCAGTTCTTTTTCCTCTGCAAACCGCTCAAAGATGCTTTTTGCTGGTGTAACAGCTTTCCACGGTCCGCCGTAATAAGTTTTATCAATGTGAATATGCATTTCTTTAAAAGTTGGCAACAAGAGCCATTTCTGTGCATCATATTGAATTACATCATCATTAATGGGAGTTGCTTCAGGAATAATCTTGGCAAATTTTCCATCTTCAATAAGAATATGAAAAATGGACGTGTCAGTGCTTACAACTAGGCCGTTTTTGTATTGATAGCCCGTTTCTAAACGTACGTTTGTCAGCCAATAGGAAGAATGTTTCATGCTATTATCATCCTTTCGTAAATCCACCTGATACTAGTTTTCCTCGATAAAGAACTGCAGGGCGGTTTGACCTTCTGGCAATTGCTTCAGCAGAGCAGCTTGCTGCTGTAAAGACAATGCTTGCCTCATCACCAACATTCGGCCAAACTTGCTGTCCGTTTTTATCTAATGGCGTAATCCCACCTGTTATGAACCCAAGGGTTTCTGCAAGCTTTTGTTCTGTCGATCTGCCTGAAAGTTCAGCTAAACGACTGGCCCGTTCTAGAATATCTCCATTACCAAATGGTGACCATGTGTCAAAGATATTGTCACAAGCTAATGCAACCTGTACTCCTTTGTCATGAAGGAAGCTGACTGGAGGAATTGTTCTGCTAATCGGTACACTAGTAATAATCGCAATGCCAAGCTTTGATAGCATCTGTGCCATTTCATCAGCTTCGCCTTTCTCCATATCTCCTAATGCAAAAGCGTGGCTTATTGTGACTCGTCCTTGCCAGCCGGCTTCTTCTGTCAGTTTCGCAAGCCCTCTTATCGTCGCTAAACCAAGCTGACCAGAATCATGTAAATGCAGGTCAATCCCAACATTACCTTCAACGGCAATATCCATCATCTGGTGTAATGATTTCTCCATATTTCCGTCCACATTGGCTGGATCGACACCGCCTACTAAACTCGCGCCATTGCGGACAGCATCCCTAACTAAATCAGCGCAGTTATTACGGAGCAAACCATGCTGTGGAAATGCGACAATCTCATAAGATAATTTTCCTTCATACTCTGAAAGTGCTTCTTGAACCTCTAAGAAGTTTTTTAGTCCTGCTTCTTGATAGATATCAACATGTGTGCGAATATGTGTGGAACCTGCTTGGAGCAATACTTCAATAAGTGCTGTAGCCCTTTCACTTGTTGTAGATGTAAGGGAGGGAAGCACTCTTTTTTCGATTTCAAAGCGCTCAAAAATATTTGATACAGGAGTAACAGCTCGCCATTTATCTCCAAGTAATGTCTTGTCTAAATGAACATGTTTTTCTGTAAAGGACGGTAATGCTAATAAATTATGAACATCTTGTTTTGGTAATTGGTCTTCCAGCAAAGCATCACCAGAAATAATTTTAGCGATTTTACCATTTTCCACAAGCAGATGGCAGTTTTCCGTTTCTGTTCCAGTAACAGTACCGTGCTCATAGCGATAACCTTTTTCTAAAGATACATTGGTTAGCCAGTAGGATAAAGACATTGTGTCATCCTTTCTTTGTGATAATTATTAAGGAGAAATAAGTTTACATAGTTGTTTACAGTAATCATAACGAACTGATAATGCATATTCAAGCAAAAAAACTTAAAATAATTGCATCATTTTGCAAGTTAACTTAAAAAAGCGTATAATTAAACTTGAGGTGAAAGAATGTTACAAGATGAAAGACTCGAGGCAATTATCCAATATTTAAATGCAAATGAGCGAATTGACATAGAAACAATCTGTGAAATGAATCATGTATCCAAAGATACAGCGAGAAGAGATTTAATTCTTCTGGAAGAAGCCAAAAAGGTGATCCGAATCCGAGGAGGAGCAAAAAAAGCCCAATTATATAATGAGATTTATAATTTTGATGAGCGTGCAGAAATGGCCTTGGAAGCAAAAAATAAGATAGGCAAACTGGCAGCATCTTTGATTCGCGACGGAGATCATCTTATTTTGGATGCATCAACGACGGTCCTTGTATTAACAAAATACTTAACTAGTCAGAAGCATACTATTGTAACGAACTCAATGGATGTAGCAAATGAATTATTATTAAGAGAAAATATTCGAATTAACCTGTTAGGCGGAACATTATCCAAGATGCACCGTGCTATATACGGTTCACGAGCAATTAAAGATATTCAAGACTATAAAGTAAACAAATGCTTTATAGGAACATGCGGTATTTCTGCTGAAGGTCTATCTACATCTATTGAGGAAGAAGGTCTTCTTAACCGTGAAATGGTAAAGCGATCTGATACAGTTATCGTTCTTGTAGACTCTACTAAGTTTAATAAAACTTTTTTTCAAAAAGTATGCTGTTTAGAAGACATCGATATCGTTATTACGGAAAAAGAAGTGCCAGAAAACCTACTTGAACTACTAGAAAAGCATAATATCCAAGTAATTACAGCTTCCTGACGAGCTCGGAAAGTAAAAAAATAAAATATTTTAAAATTCCAGTTGTTTTCCATTTTAGTACATTATACGATGTGTTCAGACATCGATGTACTTTAAATGGAAAGGGAAGAAAATATGAAACTTAGGATAGAAATTATGCCGTCTTGCACAGTAGCCTACATGAGACAAATTGGCCCATATGGACTTGGGAATGGACAATTAATGGAGAAATTCAAGGGCTGGGTGAAGGCTGATAACTTACTCAATCAGAAATCTAGTATCCTCGGTATTGCCCAGGACAATCCTTTGTTAACAGCACCGGAAGATTGCCGATACGACGTTTGCTTAATTGTTCCAAATGGGTTTGTTGCAGAGGCGGAGGAAGTGAAAATTGGACATCTCAGCGGTGGAAAGTACGCTGTCTTTAAATTAGCCCATACTGCAGAAGCTGTTCAAAAGGCTTGGGATGAATTTCCTTTAGTATTAGATGCACAGGGATTTAAGTATGACGAATCGAGACTGGTGTTGGAGAGGTACAGCCTTGAGCTTATTGAGGAGCACTTTTGTGAGCTTTGTGTTCCGGTTCGGTAGGATTACAGAAATACCAACACATGGAGCAGGTTTATTCAGGCTGCACAAGCGTTAATTGTTGGATTGGATTAGTATAAATATTAAGTATTGTTTTACCGATTTGCTTAAATGCTCAAGAATATTCATGCTGAATATTAACTTATTTTATTATCAATCAGCTTGGTGGAATTTGTAATAATTTCACGGAGCCTTACAGCATTTTTTCATTGTGTTTGGTGAAATCGTATTTTTCTTTTTCTAGAATTATGCCTGTTACAAAAAGGATTATGGTTTATAAGAATATGGTTGTTTTCTAATGTAAAAAAGGCAACGAACTATGTCGTTGCCTTCATCATTTTGCTTATCTGCTCCCAACCTCATCCGGCACCTGCAACACCACATTATCTCGCGATGAAGCACCAAGTCGGTCGAAGCTGCCATACTTCTCTCGAACTAGCAGAAGGACTCCTCCGCCAAGGATACTCGGAATTGCAAAGGCCATAAAGGCACTTTTTGGATCGAGATTTGTTGCCAGCAGCAAGCCGATAACGGTCGGAGCAAGAATGGAGCCAATCCGGCCAAAGCCTACCGTGATGCCGACTCCTGTGGAACGGATTTCTTTCGGATAGAACTCTGATATATATGGGTTTGCAAGGTTTTGTGTTCCGCCAGTGCAAGCTCCACCTAATGCGATTAATACGTACAGCAGTATTACGTTTGATGTAAGGCTTAAGGCAACGAAGCAGATTGCGCCGATCAGCAGCATAGATACAAGCACATTGCGATGGCCGATTTTGTCGACGAGATAGCCGCCAAGCAATGAGCCGATAATTTGTCCGACACTTAACACGAGTGTGAAGGAAAGGGCAGATGTTAAGCCATAGCCTGATTCTTGCATGATTTTTGGCAGCCATGTGTTAAGTCCGGATACCATTAAGAGACTGCAGACGACGAAAATCCAGAAAGCGAATGTGCTGATTGCACGGCCGTTTGAAAACAGCTTTTTGATTGGTGCGCCGTTTTCGGCTTCTTTTCCTGTTGTGCTTACATAGTTATCTGTTTCTTTATAATTGCCGTTTGGGTCTACTTGATTTAAGATGCTTGCTACTTTGTCATTTTGCTTGCGCGAAATGTAATACGATACTGATTCAGGGAATTTCTTCATGAAAATCGGTAATGTGAATAATGGAAGAATGCCCAGCCAGTAGAGGATTCTCCAGCCAAAGTCTTCCAGCAAATACATGCCAAGTAATGATGCAAAGATTCCTCCGACAGAATAACCACAATACATTGTTGCGACGATTAATGCCCTATTTTTCTTAGGGGAATAGTCGGTCATCATAGCGATGACGTTTGGCATCAGACCGCCCATTCCGATTGATGCAATAAATCTCATGATTGTAAAAGCAGTGACTGATGGTGCCAAACCAGAACCGAGTGTAAATACACTGAACAGGAACATGCAGATTGCCAAAACCTTTTTGCGGCCGATGATATCTGCCACAGGACCGAGAATAAAGGAACCAAGCATCATTCCAACAAGTGTATAGCTGCCAACAGCTCCTGCTTCAACAGGTGTGAGGTTGAAATCCTCCATCATTAATGGCAGGCCAACTCCATACATGGCTATATCAAATCCGTCAAATGCGATTGCATATACACACCATAAATAAACTAATAAATGAAACCGATTGAACTTGCTTGCAGCAATAACATCCGACGGATTGATGCTCCGTGATTTAATCGTGGTTGATTTTGTTGTCATTCTTTGTTCTCCTTGTTATGAAAGATTGTGCTTGTATAATAGCATGTAAAAGTAAGTATAGAGTAACTGTTAATTTGGATAATTGGATATAGCGAAAAGCTATAGCAAAGAGGAGGTTTTACATACTTTGGATATGGCAGGGTTTTCATTTTTGTCCTGAAAAAACTGGCATTTGTGCAAGCGGCTCCTTTCTGGTTATAAACCTGTTTTTCTAGTACTATATTTAAATAGATAGCTAAATGAAAAGAGTTGAGGTACTTTACCGTATGAATAAGGAGTTTACTATAAATGCCGTTGCATGTTTCTCTAAAGAGGAGCAAAAGGCGTCTCTATATTTTCAGGAGCTTTATGAACAGGTTACAGAAAAGGCTTTTATTCCTATTCTCACAAGTGATATTCAAGAATGGAAGCATAATCATCTTCACCATTCTTCCCTGTTTTCCTTTTTTTCTAGAAGCAAGGAAAAGAAAGAACCATCAGGATATCAGCCCTATATTCAGTGGCTTAAGCATACAGGAAAGCTTGATAATTATTTGGATCGCAGCATCTCCTACCTTTATATGAGAGATCTAGGTAAATCATTAGAATCTCAGGCTGCACTTGCGGGCATAAGACGCTCTGTTGAAAGTTTAAAAAAGCACCTCACTGGCAGGAATGAGGAAAAAATTGGGGTTTTTAGCATGGCTGGCTTGTACCGCTTTGCGGAAAAGGAAGGAATAGAGCATACAATGATTTG
>JAPSHL010000158.1 GCA_031179905.1 Bacillus sp. (in: firmicutes)
GTAGCAGCAAATGGGCTTGGCTTTTTATGCGGTCCTGCTGTCGGCAGTCTTCTTACACCTTTAGCAATGTAAGCACCATTTATTTTGTGAGGTTTTTTAGTTTATTGGCAATTCCGTTCGATTGGAAATTCATGGAAGGGAAAAATCAAGGAGAAATTAGAAGCGAGAATAATATTAAATGAATTCAATCGATGAACTTCTTGTTTGCAAAAGAGTCCAGGGAAGTTTTCTTGATTATATTCGGCATGGCAGTTGCCCCATCCAGTTTGTTTTCCATGCTTGGCTATTTTATGATAGAGGGTTTTTCTGCAAGTCATCATGAGTTATATCTTTAAAAAACTTCAAGAGAAATCAATTGCTGCTTTTGGACTTTTTATTCAAGCAATCAGGTTTGTGTTCATAGCCATTTCCTTCTATCTGTTTGTTGTGTATTTCGGCTGTATTCTGATTGGAGTTGGCGCTGCGCTGACAAGCCGGCATTAATCAGCATGCTTGCCAAACCAAACAAAATTCTGCCGGGCAAGGAACCGTATTAGGACTGCAGCAAGCAAATGGACAGTCTCGGCAGCAGGTGTTGCTTATATTGCCGCACAATACGGCCCATTTCTAATGTCGTTCATTCTCTGCTTTCTTTTATTTATTTATTTTCCATTATCCAAATCATTTACAAAACAGCCCTTAAAAAGCAATCCTTTAACTAAATATAGATAGGTTATATGACAAATTACTTTATTTATTTTCAGAATAATGTTAATTTTTAAAATAAAATATTAATCATATGAGGATGGTGTTTATATTATGAATTCATTAAAACAATTTACTTTCAGCAAAAGATTCCCAAACATGCCGATTATCGGTTCCTCCTTTGCCGGCTCACTAGACCAGGTGATTCCATTATCTTATGGTTTTCCTGCTCCAGAGTCATTTCCTTTGGATACAATGGTGGCTGCGACAGAACTTGCCATGAAAAACCAAGGATTTGGGGCAATGTCTTACAGCGGCGGAACAGGCCCAAGCAATATTGTTAAATGGATTCAAAAGCGGTCTAAGCTTCGTTCGATACATGTAGATGATGATCAAATCATTGTTACTGCTGGAAGCATGCAAGCAATAGACTTAGTTGCACGAACACTCACTGACCCGGGTGACGAAATTTGGATTGAAGCTCCCTGTTTTTTCGGTGCTATTCGGACATTTAACCTGGCTCAAGTTAATTTGCGCTCCTTTCCAATTGATGAAAATGGAATTATTGTTGAGCATGTGGAAAAGGCTTTAATTGAAGCCACACTGCAGCAAAAGCCGATCCCAAAAATACTTTACATCATGCCAAATTACCATAATCCAGGCGGTGTCAATCTTTCTGTTGATAGAAGAAAGAAACTTGCAGAGCTTGCTTATGAATATAATTTTTTCATTCTTGAAGATGATGCCTATGTGGAACTTTCGTTTAACGGCACCTATCTTCCTTCCATTCACTCTTTCGGTCCTGAAAGAGTAATCTACTTAAGCACCTTCTCTAAAGTAATTGCACCTGGTATCCGCTTAGGCTGGGCAATTGGATTAAGTGACATCATCAATAAAATACGCATTTTGAAAACAGACGGACTAACGAGCGTATATGTTCAGGAAGTGGTGCATAATGTGTTAGAGCAACTGGACATTGAGGAACATATTAAGTATTTAAGCAATACGTATAAATCAAGAAAAGAAGCGATGGTTGAAGCTATTACAGAGCATTTCGGCAACGAAGTAAGCTTTGTCTCTCCAGAAGGCGGATTCTTCCTATGGCTGACATTCCCGCCTGGTGTGAACACAAGTGCCTTTGTGGAGGCGGCAATGACTGCAGGTGTCTCTTACTTGGATGGACAGCATTTCTTCCTTGATGACGAGGGCTTTAACACAATGAGACTTTGTTTCACCTACTGCAGTGAAGAGAAAATTAAAGAGGCTATCAAGCGACTTGCTGACACTTATGTCCAATATCTTCGCAGTTTACCGCTGGAGGAAGCTAACTGATGAGTGCTTCCTCACCTGTAATTTATGTAAGATACAATATACCGGAAAAGTATATTGAAAAAATAAAAACTTTAGGCGCAACCGTTCTGTTTGAACCATGGCAATTTGGTAAAGAGGAGCCTGAAGTACACTGTGATTTAAGTGAGTGTGACGTTATCCTTACATTAGGTTTAATGGACCCGCTGACAATCCGCAACAAGGCACCGAAGCTCAAATGGGTTCAGTCATTAAGCGTGGGTCTGGATGCCCTGCTTCATGAAGAAACAATTAATAGTAACCTGATTATTACCAATACAAAGGGCTGCACTTCAATACCAATTGCTGAGCATACTGTTGCGATGATTTCCGCATTTGCCAGAGGACTTCCGGCAATGCTTCGCAATCAGCAGACTAGAACATGGATTAATACAGCTATTAAAGACTTGGACGGAGCCACTTTAGGAATTGTCGGTTACGGAGAGATTGGCAAAGAAATAGCGAAAAGATGCAAAGCCCTAGGCATGCATGTAGTTGGCTGCCGGAAAAGACCGTCGATTACCTCAAGCAGTGATCCTGCAGATGAAGTTGTGGGACTTGATGAGGTCGATAACGTCATTAAAAATGCTGATTTTCTCGTATTAGCTTTGCCGTCAACAAAGGAAACCTATCAATTTATTAATAAAAAGAAACTCAAGCTAATGAAATCATCCTCTTACCTGATTAATATTGGCAGAGGCAATACAGTAGCAGAAGCTGATTTATTAGAAGTGTTAACAAAGCAGCAAATTCAAGGTGCCGCACTTGATGTATTTGAAGTCGAACCATTACCAAGTGAGCATCCCTTCTGGGAACAGGAGAATGTCATCATTTCTCCCCATAATGCCTATTATTCTCCTAAAAGCATGGATCGTTATATGGATATATTTTTAGAAAATGTCACTAGATTTAAAGAAGGCAGAGAGCTTCTTAATATTGTAAATAAAGATCTTGGCTATTAATAAAAAGAGGAGTGGCCTATTTGCCCTCCTCTTCCACGTTTATTATACCGTTTCGAAGCCTTCTTGCTTCCAAGCAGTAGTCCCGCCTTCAATGTAAGCTACGTCAGCAAAGCCCATTTGTTTTAGCAAATAAGCTCCTAAAGCAGCTTGTCCGCCTAAACCGCAAGTAACTAGAATCGGTCTGTTACGATCAGCTAGTTCTGGGTTACGAAGCTCTTCTGGAAGCTCCAAATCGGCACGAATTGGCAGCATGCCTAGTGAAATGTTTACACTGCTTGGGATTAACCCGCAAGCTCCTGCATCAGCAGCATCCTGCACATCAATTACATATGTATTAGGTTTGTCTTCGATTTGTTTTTTTGCTTCAATTGATGAGATCCCTTTTACATTGCTTTGTGCCTCTTCTAATAGTTTTCCGAATGTCAACGCCATTCCAATCACTCCTTCATGGTAATTTCCTACATATCTATAGTAGCAAACTTTTCATTATTTACCTAGTAGAATGCATACTTTCACATTAAAAAGAAAAGAGACTCAAGAGTTATTAATATCTCTTAAGCCTCTTCTGCAAATTAGTTTTTCAATTTATCTCGAAGCACCATCGGCAAGATTCCGCCGTGACGGTAATAGTCGATTTCCACTTCAGAATCAAAGCGAACAAGAACTTCAAAGGTCTTCTTGTTGCCATCCTCATCTGTTGCAGTAACTTCTATGAAATCACGCGGTTTAACTGTTTCATCAACATATATGTTGAAAGTCTCTTTACCTGTTAAACCAAGGGACTCTGCGCTGTCGCCGTCCTTGAATTGCAATGGAAGAACTCCCATTAACACAAGGTTGGAGCGGTGGATTCTCTCAAAACTTTCAGCTAATACTGTCTTAATTCCTAGCAAATTTGTACCTTTTGCTGCCCAGTCACGGGAAGATCCCATACCGTAATCTTTGCCGGCAAGAACCATTAAACCTGTTCCATCCTGTTTATATTGCATGCAAGCATCATAAATGGATGTCACTTCACCTGTCGGCCAGTATGTCGTGAACCCTCCTTCAGTTCCAGGAGCAATTTGGTTACGAATACGGATGTTCGCGAATGTACCTCTCATCATGACCTCATGGTTACCGCGGCGGGAACCATAAGAGTTGAAATCGCGAGGCTCTACGCCGTTTGCTTTCAAGTATTTTCCTGCAGGAGTGTTCACACCGATTGCTCCAGCTGGAGAAATATGGTCTGTTGTAACAGAATCGCCAAACTTGCCAACAATTCTGAGTCCTTTAATTGGAAGCACCTTTTCAGGATCAGGCTTCAGCCCCTCAAAGAATGGAGGGTTTTGAATATACGTGCTTGAATCATCAAATGTGTACAATGAATCGCTGCTAGTCTGGATTTCATTCCAGCGCTCGTTATCGTCGAACACACGCTCATACTCCTTCTTGAACAGTTCAGGAGTTACAGTGCGGTTTACTAATTCATGAACCTCTTCTGTTGTTGGCCAAATATCCTTGAAGAATACATCGTTTCCATCCTTGTCCTTGCCAATTGATTCGTTTTGAAGGTCGATATCAACAGTTCCTGCAAGTGCATAAGCAACAACTAGCGGCGGCGATGCCAAATAATTTGCTTTTACAAGGGGATGAATCCGGCCTTCAAAGTTACGGTTACCGGAAAGCACACTAGTTACAAGCAAATCAGAATCAGCTACTGCCTTTTCAATTTCTTCACGCAATGGACCGGAGTTACCGATACAAGTCGTACAGCCGTACCCGACAAGGTTAAAGCCGATTTGCTCCAAATATGGCAGCAAGCCGGAATCTCTTAAATAACCAGTTACTACTTTTGACCCTGGAGCTAAGGAAGTTTTAACAAATTTAGGCACTTCCATGCCAAGCTCAACTGCTTTTTTGGCAACAAGTCCAGCACCAACTAGCACATACGGGTTTGATGTGTTCGTACAGCTAGTGATAGCAGCGATAGCAACAGAACCTGTCCTCATCGTGGTTGAGTCACCGTTAGCAAACTTGATATCTACTGATTTATCAAATTCGTCTTTTTTCAAACCGAAACCTTGGTTTCCTTCAGGCGCAGTTACAGAATTAACAAATGTCTTTTGCAGCTGTGATAACGGAATCAAATCTTGCGGACGTTTAGGTCCAGACAAGTTTGCTTCAATTGCTGATAGATTTATTTCAACTACTTTTGTATATACAGGTTCAAAACTAGGATCAAAGAATAAACCATTTAGTTTAGAATACTCTTCCACAACTTTAATTTGCTCTTCTGATCTGCCTGTTAATCTCATATATGCCAATGATTCATCGTCAACCGGGAAGAATCCGCAAGTTGCTCCGTATTCAGGTGCCATGTTAGCGATTGTAGCGCGGTCAGCAAGCGGCAATTGGGAGATACCAGGACCGAAGAATTCAACGAACTTCCCTACAACCCCTTCGCTTCTCAACACTTGTGTTACTTTTAATGCAAGGTCTGTTGCTGTTGAACCATTAGGCATATCACCAACAAGCTTTACTCCCACAACTTCAGGAACAGGGAAATATGATGGTTGTCCAAGCATGCCAGCCTCTGCCTCGATACCGCCGACGCCCCATCCAAGTACGCCGATACCGTTAATCATCGTCGTATGTGAGTCAGTTCCTACTAATGTATCAGGAAAAGCTTCAAACTCTCCATCTTCATTTTCTACCACTTGCACAACATTTGCTAAATATTCTAAATTCACTTGGTGCACTATTCCAGTTGCAGGCGGAACTGCACGGTAATTATCAAATGCTTTTTGAGCCCAGCTCAAGAATTGGTAACGTTCAGCGTTGCGTTCGAACTCAAGGTCCATGTTTGCTGTCAACGCATCTGGTGTACCATATTTGTCGACTTGCACACTGTGGTCAATAACAAGATCGACTGGTTTTTCCGGGTTAATTTTACTTGGATCTCCGCCAAGATCAGCCATCGCTTTTCTTAAAGATGCCAAGTCAACTACAGCTGGAACTCCTGTAAAATCCTGTAGGATAACCCTTGAAGGCTTAAATGGCACATCAATTTCTTTCAGTTCATCTGTTCCCCATTTTGCAAGGTTTTCCACATGTTCGTCCTTAATGACGAAACCATCCATTTGTCTTAATACAGATTCCAATAGAACTTTAATAGAGTACGGCAATTTGGAGACATTGCCGATTCCCGCTTTTTCCAATGCATCCAATTGATAATAATGATAACGCTTCCCATCAACCTCGAACGATTTGCGTGCATTGTAAGTATCTTTTGCCATATGTATTACCCCCTCCATGTAATCATATACCAAAAATAGAAAAATAGTCGAATAATTCGTACTTTCTATCTTTTTTGTCTTTTATATCCTCATTCATTTTAATACACTAACTTTGATAAGTAAATAATAAGAAAGTTATCATTTATAATAAGTACTCCTTATGACCCGGAAGTAAAAAATACCCATTTCATAAGGAGCAGTTAGTTTTATGTTTTTTGCAATGATGAAATTGATTTCGCCTCGCGGGTTCCATAAGTCGGAGCGAGCGCAGAAGAGCTTTGTCGCTGCGCTCCCTTTAGTATCTTCTGAACTGTCTTATTTAATCTTGAATGGGAAAATATAACAAGCTTTTCTAAAAGCTAAGGACCCCTTCTTTTTCAACGAAGGGGTCCTTTATAATTAATGTCAAGAAAGCTCATTTACCTCATTGACAATGGTTTTTAAATCTTGCTGGAATGTTTCAAGCTGTTTACGCTGATGCTCGGATGCAGTTTCCAAGGCGTTTTCAATTTGTTGATATGTTTCGTTAATCTCTTGTTTCAGATGCTTCAGCTGATGACCGTAGCTTGCAGAATCCTTTACAATATCTTCATATAATGTCTGCGTTTCACGCAAGTTATTTTGTGCTGCTTGAAAAGCTTCTTGTTTATTGCTGTGATAAAACACTGTATTTCCTCCTATCTATTTTTGCATGAGTAATTCGTAGGTGTCAGCAGGAAAGAAACCCTACAGTTAAAATGCGCAGGATAGGAGAAAAATATTCGGTATAAACAAGTGTTATTTCTCTCATTCTAAATAGTGAAAAGCAAACTGCTTTTCAACTGGAAAAGGAGATGAGGATCTTGAATAAAAACGACAGTAAAGATATGCGCAAAAATTCACCGAAGGGCCATCACGGCGGACAGCCTGAGCCTCTCAGCGGCAGCAAAAAAGTCAAAAACCGCAACCATACTAGACAGAAGCATAACAGCGGTCACGACTTTTAATCAATATATATACGCAGGCTGATGATGTAGTATTCATCAGCCTGCTGAAAGTTTTTTTTACACGAGTTTCGGCTGTTTCGCATATCCTACTATCAAAAAGGAGCGAAGCACTATGAAAGATGCGCATTTCTCTGATTGGATGGAAGGTTATAACTTCATCAGTAAATATTTAGATGAAACCGAATTTCAAGTCGATTTATATGAGGCAGAATCTTATTATATAGCTGAAGGCTTGCTGAAATGGGCAAACGAAAATGACATTCATCTGGACGTTAAGGAAAACTACCTTACGATCAAGATCAGCAATTCAGACGAACATTTACTATCAAGTACAGTCTATTTTCCTCAGTTGATTGAAGATAAAATTATCACTTCCACCTTTGCGAACGGAATTCTTGAGGTTAAAATATTTAAGAATTAGCTATTATTCGCTCTTTATCCAAAATATAGTAGACTATTCCTGCTGAATGATTGCGCGCCTTCAACAAATGTCTGTTCGCTCTATCATGCTGTCCCCTTCCCCTTTCTACTAGTGCAAAAAGAGTTTCCTCCATCCACTTATTATGAGTGGGAATTAAACTTGTCTCTGAATTAGTCTGGCTGATCTTTAACCATTGCATAAAAAAGCTTTTATTGCTGTGGCTGTTAAGTTTTGCTATTTCATCTTCCACCCCTTTTGAGCTTTGAAAATAAAAGCAAAAAAGTATTGTCAGCAAGGGGTAATACTTTCTCAGATGAGGACGTTTTACCGCTTTGCGGTAGTTGGCAATAACTGCTTTGTCGTCCTTGTTGGCAAGTGCATAAATATAACCATAAAACGGATTATGTCTTCTAAGTAGCAAATACTTTTCAATCCATTTGCTGCTCCTTGACTTTTTATCAAAATAATAGGAAATTACTTTCAAGAAAAGGAATACTGCCAGCAATATAATTCCTGTTACATAAATAAGCGCCATCGTTTCGCTCCTTTTTTACCCTTTTTCAAACCAGAGCGTCGCAAGTTTCTTTATTCCTTCTTCTATCTCTTGTACTGTTAATCCGCCAAACCCTAAAATGATCGGACTTTCATCAACTGATTTGTTGGAATAATAGCTT
>JAPSHL010000159.1 GCA_031179905.1 Bacillus sp. (in: firmicutes)
CCTTTCTAATCCTCCTTACATTCCAGATAAGGATGCTGCAGAAATGTCTGACGTAGTTGTTGAACATGAGCCTCATCGGGCCCTATTTGCCGGAATAGACGGCTTGGATATATACAAGAGAATTTGTGCACAGCTGCCTTCCGTTTTAAAGGATAAAGGTATAATCGGGTTTGAAGTAGGCATGGGCCAAAGCGAGGCGGTCTCAAGATTGCTTCTGAATGCTTTTCCCACCGCTAAAGTTGATGTTGTGTATGATATTAACAAGAAGGATCGCATGGTCTTTGCAGAAGTTGGTTTTTAATCAGAGTTTTAATAGTTTAAAACGCAAGTCTTCCACGTCTCAGCTTGTCGAAAAAGAGTATTTACTACATTCGAAAATTAGATTGATTGAGGCAAAAGCGCCCCGCTGCATGGAATCCCTGCAGCGAATATCTATATTCCCCTTGCGAGGAATAATATACAAAAAACTGTAAGCAATTATTTATTCTGAAGAGGAAGGGTGTCTACAGTCTAAAAACCGCCGATTATCCGCGGTTTTTTTATTTTGAAAAAAATAAAACTTGCTAGTTTAAGAATCTATTAATCTGTCCACACTGTTTGTACAAGGGGGCGAATTAATATGAAAAGAAAGTCAATGGCAACAAGCTACATATTTGTACTTATAATATCTACTATTTTTAGTTTATATATACCGAAAAACGAAGTAACAGCAAACGAGCAAGTGGTGATTCCTAGTGATGCTATCAGACTAAGAATCTTGGCTAACAGTGACAGTGAAGAAGATCAAGCTTTAAAGAGAAAAGTAAGGGATGCAGTTAATGCAGACATAACAAATTGGGTTGCTGATTTGACTTCAAAGCAAGCAGCTAAAAAGCTTCTAAAAGAGAAGCAGCCAGAAATTCAAAGAATAGCAGAAAAGGTTGTCATGGAAGAAAAATCAGATCAGGGAGTGAAGGTGAAATTCGGTAAAGTAGATTTTCCTACTAAGCTTTATGGAGAGTTTTTATATCCTGCTGGTGAATATGAAGCAATCTTAATTACGTTAGGCGCAGGTGAAGGTGCAAATTGGTGGTGTGTACTATTTCCGCCGTTATGTTTCCTTGATTTCTCTAACAGTGTTGCCGTAAGCGACGGATTTGAAGAAGACAATAAGGAAAAAAGCAGCGATAAAAAGGAAGCAGATAAAGAGAAAGCAGACGGTAAAACTGCAAGTGCTAAAGAAGAGAAAAAAGAAGAGAGCAAAAAAGAAGATAAAGAAAACAAGGAAGACCCTGTTTATGTGGATGAATCAAAAGAGAGTGAAGTAGAAGTAAAGTTTTTCTTAGTAGAGCTTTGGGATAAAATCTTTGGGTGAAAGGAAGCCGTCTGCACAAGTATTATCTGTAAGCAGATGGCTTTATGCTTAAGAAAAAATCATCGGGAGATCAACCGATTTTCCTCCTAAGTGATGTATAATAATGGTTGGAATGCTGTTGGTAGATATGCAGTTACAATGTTAAAAAATATTCTATCATTTTTTCTGGTCTCTTTTCATATTAATAGAATTAACGCAAATTCATTTTATGATAAAAGGAGACGAGGATAATGGAGCATATTGTACGCAAAGCAAACAGTGAGGACATAGAGGACTTGCAAAAATTTATGGGAAAAACAGAAGTAAGATTACATGATCTAGAGAGCTGGGTTGATTTCTGTCTTGTTGCAGAGGATGCTGAGTCAGGGATGTTGAAAGGAACAATCGGTATTCAGCCTTTTGAAGATTCAGGTTTATTGAGAGCGTTAGTGCTAAAGGAAGGATCTGCTGAGGAGATATTGTTTTTGCTTCAGCAGGCCATAAAGTTGGCTAAAGAAAAAAAGTTAGGTATGCTATATTGCGTGGTAAATAATAAAAATGCCAGTAATCTCTTTTATTTGCTTGGATTTAAGGAGATTAATGTCGAAGATTTGCCTGTGAATGTAAGAGAGTCATCAACAGTTAAAGCGGCTAAAGCTGTTAATAACTCAAAAATCATGTATTATTCAATTAATCATGTGGATAATTAACGAGAGTTATCCACAAAAATCGTTATTTTATTCACAATTTGTGGACAAGTCAGAAAAAAGACAAAAATAAGGACGTTTTTCCATCTAAGGATGGTTGTCGAAAATTGAAGAATTACAAGCGATTTTATGTATGCAAAACAAGTTTTGGCTAAAGGTGGATAAGTATGAAGACAAATATATGGTCAGTGGATAAGTATGTGGATATAGATAGTAGTTATCCACAAATACAACAGGCTGCAGACCTTTTAAACAAAAATGAAGTAGTTGCATTTCCAACCGAAACTGTTTACGGACTTGGAGGGAATGCAAAAAACGATGAAGCAATTGCTAAAATCTTTGCTGCTAAAGGGAGACCGTCAGATAACCCTCTCATTATTCATATAGCAAAAAAAGAACAATTGGCGGAACTTGTTAAAGAAGTACCCGTGAAGGCTGAACAGCTCATGGAAGCTTTTTGGCCAGGAGCGTTGACAATCATTTTCCGATTGAAGGAAGGAGCGTTGTCGAAGCTTGCAACTGCAGGATTAGATACTGTCGGGGTAAGGATGCCTGATCATCCTGTCGCACTAAGGCTGATAGAGGAGGCTGATTTGCCGATTGCTGCCCCAAGTGCTAATACATCGGGCAAGCCAAGTCCAACTACTGCGCTTCATGTGAAAGAAGATTTAGACTCCATCGTAGCGGGAATTGTGGATGGAGGTCCAACAGGGGTCGGTGTGGAATCTACTGTAATTGATTGCACAGATGCTGTCCCGACAATTTTGCGTCCTGGAGGGGTTTCACAGGAGGAAATTGAAAGAGTTATTGGTGAAGTAAAGCTCGATAAGGCACTTATTAGTAATGAGTCTGCCCCGAAGGCGCCGGGTATGAAGTATACGCACTATGCCCCGAATGCACCGCTATTTTTAGTAAATGCACCAAAAGAAAGAATACAGGAGTTAGTAGCTGAAGAACGTGGGAATGGCAGAAAGGCAGGAGTGCTTACTACCGAAGAAAACAAAGACTTTTATAGTGCTGATTATATTTTTGCATGTGGAAAAAGAGCCGATTTATCCACAGTTGCCGCAAATTTATATGATGGGTTAAGAAGTTTCAACCATAGTGATGTTAATATTATTTTTTCAGAGATGTTTCCGTATGAAGGTATTGGGCATGCTGTCATGAACAGACTGCTAAAAGCAGCCTCTCACCAAGTGATTGATTAATCGAGCATTGTCTAAAAAATTCTGATTAAGCCATGGATAAAAACGCTTCTAAAAAAACTTGGACGTGCATATTCTTAACTAGCAAGTCCAAGGAGGAAGGTAATGTCTACACTAATCGGAGAAATATTTACACTTATTCTGATGGCATTTGCTTTAGGAATGGACGCATTTTCTGTTGGGTTGGGCATGGGAATGTACAGGCTCCGACTAAGGCAAATAATGAAGATAGGAATCGTAATCGGAATATTTCATGTCATTATGCCGCTGTTAGGCATCCTAGCTGGAAGGTTCTTATCCGATAATTTTGGAGAAATTGCAGGTATTATTGGCGGGGTGCTTTTAGTGATCTTAGGTGTGCAAATGATATGGACTGGCTTTAAAGAAGATGATGAATATAAAATCACGCCAGTGGGATTTGGACTTATTGTGTTCGCGGTCAGTGTGAGTCTGGACAGTTTTTCAGTGGGCTTGAGCTTAGGTATTTATAAAGCAAAAACTTGGCTTGTCCTGCTTGCCTTTGGCTTGAGCGCAACATTGCTAACATGGCTTGGTTTAATTATTGGAAGAAAAGCACAAGGCCTCCTAGGTAGTTATGGTGAGGTGCTAGGCGGAGGAATACTGCTTGCCTTTGGAATAAAGCTGCTCTTACATCTTTGACTAAATCAAAAGAAAAACAGGAAAACTGATTTTTGGCAGCTAAATAACAGGCTGCTTTTTTGTATGGAAAAAAACGCTAAATCTTTGGAATGAAGTGTAAAGATAATGATTCCTGTCGATAGATATAGTAGTGATTCCAAATGGTGAAATAAAAATATGCTGACAATACAGTCTATAATATAATTTATTAAAAGGAGGTGGAGAGTATGGTGCGAGTACTGTTTGTTTGTACAGGGAACACTTGTCGGAGCCCAATGGCAGAAGCCATTCTTAAAAACAGTTCAATGAATATAGAAGTTAAATCTGCCGGGGTTTATGCAATAGACGGCTCGGAGGCCTCTTACCAATTGAAGGAAGTGCTTACGGAAAAGGGAATTGAACATAATCATCTTTCCTCCATGCTGACAGATGACTTGTTAGATTGGGCAACACATGTGTTTACAATGACTGTCGGCCATAAGAATGCAATTGTCAGTAAGTTTCCCCGCGCAATTGAAAAGACATTTACATTAAAGGAATTTGTAAATGATGATAAATATGGTGATATTGTCGATCCATTTGGAGGTTCGGTCGAGCTTTACAGAAGGACATATCAGGAATTGGATAGCTTGATACAGTCACTGATAAAAAAATTAGAAATGGAAAACTAGGGGAGAACAAAATGGATAAGACTGCTTCATATAAGTTCAGCTTGAGAAAGAAACTTGCATTGTTTATTACAGTATTGGCGCTGATTACGTACTCGACAAGTGCGTTTTTCATCTACGTTCTGTTTCCATTACTTCCAGATGATTTAGGAATTAGTGCCTTTGTATTTAATTTTCTTACATTAACATTAGGTGTCTTATGGTCTGGATTTCTAGCATTTATGGCAGCTGGTTTTATCATTAAGCCGCTGAAACGTCTCGAGCAGAGTGCTATTAAAGCAGCGCATGGAGATATAAGTGAAGAAGTGAAAATTTCAAGCTCGGATGATGAAATTCAATCACTGGGCACTGCTTTTAATGATATGCTTGCTAATTTACGGGGAATGGTTAAAAGTATTGAAGAAAACTTTAACAGCACAAATGTAACTGTCAAGACAATTACAGGCAAATCACAGGAAGCTCATGAACAGACAGTGTCGATTGCAAAGGCGGTGGAAGAAATCGCAGGTGGGTCAGAGGTAGCCGCCAATTCTGTCCAAGCAACAGCTGAAGCAGTGGAGCAGTCAATGAAAATTGCCCAAACGGTTCAGAAAAATGCAGATCATACACAGCGAATCTCTAATGATATGCTTGCTAATTTAGATGAAACGAACAAAGTGGTTCATTCCCTTGTGGCAGGACTTAAACAGTTGGCTGAGGAAAACAGCCGTTCTTTGTCATCTGTTAAAAGGCTCGAAGAAAATGCCGCGAAAATCGGTGATATTTTGAAGTTTGTAGGAACAATTGCAACGCAAACAAACCTGCTTGCACTGAATGCCTCAATAGAGGCGGCGCGAGCTGGGGAACATGGCAAAGGTTTTGCTGTTGTGGCAGAGGAAGTTAGGGTCCTTGCTGACGAGAGCGCAAAAGCTGTTGAAGGTGTTGGCGAGGTTATTGCAAATATGCAGTCAGAGGTCAAAAATGTTGTTGGGCAGATTAAGAAGCAGGTCCAAAGTGCCAATGCAGAGGCGGAACAAGGTGAAAAGACGAATGCTACTCTACATGAAATGACGGCTATTGTGAAACAAATGGCAGATTCCACTAAACATATTACTGCTCAAGTTCATCAGCAAATGGAACAGATTGAACACACTTCCAGACAGTCCCAGGAAGTAGCGGCAATTGCAGAAGAGACGTCTGCCGGGACACAGCAGGTGATGATTATTGCAGAAAGTCAAACAAAAATCATTAATGAGGTTGATTTACTCGCAATGGAGCTTCAGCAGCAGGCGGAGCAGTTGAAAGAAACAATCACTAGATTTAAGATTTAAATTCGTATATTTTCCCAGTGAACGATATGTTTTTCTGTTTCTAAAAAGAATGTAAACAGCCTTTCTATTTGCTCTTTTTTATGTGAAAATAATAGAGGAATAAGAGGAGGTTAAACAGGATGAAAGTTGCCATTGCTTCAGATCATGGTGGATTGAACATTAGAGAAGAAATCAAAAGCTTGCTGGAGGAATTGAATATAGAATATGTAGATTTTGGTTGTGATTGCACTGTTTCAGTGGATTACCCTGATTATGCACTTCCAGTCGCAGAAAAGGTTGCAAGCGGAGAATTTGATCGTGGAATTCTCATCTGTGGGACCGGAATCGGCATGAGCATAGCGGCAAATAAAGTAAAAGGAATTAGATGTGCGCTTGTGCATGATGTATACAGCGCCAAATTGACAAGGGAGCATAATGACAGCAATGTAATTGCGATGGGTGAAAGAGTAATTGGACCGGGACTTGCCCGGGAAATAGCGAAAGTTTGGCTACTCTCCGATTTTAGTGGAAGCAGACATCAAACAAGAATTGATAAAATCGCAAAATACGAATTAGAAACATCTTCCTAAGCAAATGCTATAGTGAAAGGCAGTGTTTTTTTATGGATATAGATAAGTCAGTACTGAAGGAACAGCTGCAAAGCATCATTTCTGATTATCAAAATCAGGCAAATTTGAATGGTCGTCACCTATTTGTTGTTGGCTGCAGCACAAGTGAAGTCATCGGGGAGAGAATTGGAACTGCAGGTGCAGAGGATGTGGCAAGTATCATCTTTGATGAGCTTAAGCAATATCAGGAACAAACAGGTGCAGCATTGGCTTTTCAATGCTGTGAGCATTTAAACAGGGCTTTGGTTGTCGAACGGAAGCTGCAAGAAGAAAAAGGTTGGCCTGAAGTTGCTGTCATTCCTGTGCGTAAGGCTGGAGGAGCTATGGCAGCATACGCTTATCAGCATTTGAAGGATCCGGTTGTAGTTGAACATATTACAGCAGATGGCGGTATAGATATTGGTGATACTTTAATAGGAATGCACATAAAGCATGTAGCGGTGCCGATTAGAGTGTCGCGCAAGCAGCTAGGTGAAGCTCATGTCACGCTTGCTAAGTCAAGACCAAAGCTGATTGGCGGCCAAAGAGCTGTATATGAAAAAAATAAAGAGAATGAATCTTGCTAGAAAAAAAGATATCCTGAAAGAAGTCGGGATATCTTTTTTTTATTTTACATACAGGCTGCTATCGTAAAAATTACAATGTTTTGTATGGAAGGCGAAAACTGAATCTTATGTAATAACATGAATTTAAATTATTTTAAGAAAATAATTAGGGGGAAACGGATGTTTTATTGGTAAAACACGAACAATAATTTAAGTTATAAAAATAATAATTCGTATTTTTTAGCTTCTTTTTAAAATTGTTCCGTGTTAGAATAAAAGAAGATTTTCCGTAAAATTAAAGAAATATAATTATGAGTGTTACAGGGAGGATTCAAATGAAGCATTTAGCACAAAACGACCAGCAAGTATACAAAGCTATCCAGCAAGAATTGGGCCGCCAAAGATCAAAAATCGAGTTGATTGCATCAGAGAATTTCGTAAGTGAGGCAGTGATGGAGGCGCAAGGTTCTGTCCTGACAAATAAATATGCAGAAGGCTACCCGGCTAAACGTTATTATGGCGGTTGTGAATATGTTGATATTGTTGAAGATATTGCCCGCGATCGTGCGAAAGAGATCTTTGGTGCAGAACACGCCAATGTTCAACCGCATTCTGGAGCACAAGCAAACATGGCTGTATATTTCACTATACTTGAGCAAGGGGATACTGTGCTCGGTATGAATCTTTCCCATGGCGGACATTTAACACATGGAAGCCCAGTAAACTTCAGTGGAGTTCAATATAATTTTGTTGAGTATGGTGTAGACAAGGAAACAGAGCAAATTAATTATGATGACGTGCTGGAAAAAGCTCGTGAACATAAGCCGAAGCTTATTGTGGCTGGTGCAAGTGCTTACCCTCGCGCAATTGATTTCAAGAAATTCCGTGAGATTGCAGATGAAGTAGGCGCGTATTTGATGGTTGACATGGCTCATATTGCTGGCCTTGTAGCAGCAGGTCTGCATCAAAATCCAGTTCCTTATGCAGATTTTGTTACAACGACAACACATAAAACATTGAGAGGCCCTCGCGGCGGAATGATTCTTTGTAAAGAAGAGTTCGGTAAGAAGATTGATAAGTCCATCTTCCCAGGAATCCAAGGGGGACCGCTTATGCATGTAATTTCTGCTAAAGCCGTTGCTTTTGGGGAAGTACTGCAAGATGACTTTAAAGTATATGCTGAAAATATTATCGCAAATGCAAAGAGATTAGCAGAAG
>JAPSHL010000160.1 GCA_031179905.1 Bacillus sp. (in: firmicutes)
TAAATTTATATGTAAAAACTAAGAAAAGCACGAAGATTTCGTGCGAATTTATCACTTTTTATAAAAAGCACGAAGAAATGGTGAAAAAAATTAGCATTTCACTATTTCACTTTCATAATGGATCAGTAAGTTGTATAAATGCGATTATGAAGTACGGAATTTTTCCCCTGTAGCTAGAGCTATTATTAAGCGAAATAGTATAAATTAAGCTTATTTTCCTTGTTATACAGTAATATCAAAAAAAAGCACGAAGAAATAGTGAAAAAAAATCAGCTATTTAAAAAAGCACGACAAATCGGTGAAAAAATTTAATGATTTTTATAAAAGAACAGGTACTGGCAAAAAAAGCACGACAAAATAGTGAAAAAAATCAGCCGTTTTGCTTAAAAATGCAATTGAACAATAAAAGCACGAAGAAATGGTGAAAAAAAATAAGGATATTCCTTTAAAGATATAAAGCACGACAAAATGGTGAAAAATTTTAAAGGTTTTTAGTTTTGGGTAGAAAACTAAATATAAGTGTTATTAGAAAAATCTGTGAAACTTAGACAGCCGTAAACGCGCAAACACCCCAATTATTAAATAATTGGGGTGTTTGTTATGTTTCAAGGAATAATACCTTTTGATGTTTTGCGTCAATCAAATCCTCTGCTTCATGTTCGGTGATAGGCAAGAACTCAATGTGAAAGACATCATTCACGCGGCGAAAGCTTCTTATAGTCACCTGGTTGTCCACAAGCTCATGAAGAGAGTTTTCAACTTTAATTAAAGCATCTTTTTTTCTAGTCGGTAATCTAAGCCGTCTAGTGAAAAAGGCAAGGGGATAAGCAACTGCCTTTTTTCGATCAATGGAGTCATCAAGTAGGGAATTTTTCGCAAATCTCTCTTTCTGTAAGATGAAGACTATATTCTCTGAGATTTCCAGCTGGAAATTTTGAATTTTATCACTATAGATTTTTGTCACTTGATTATCTATATAGCGTTGGTGCATAAATTCATTTATTTTAATTTCTGCTTTTGTTTCTGCTTCATCTAAATACGTAATGTGATCGAAAAGGTCAAAGAGATATTTTTTTCCATCATCAGCTTTAATATCAAAGCTGAGATGTTTTAGCTTTTCCAGTCTTTCTCTAATACGTTTATATTCTTTGACACCTCTTGAGGAGTACATATTCTTAACAATGTCTCCAATATCAACATAGATTTTTTGTTTTTCCACAAATTCATAGTCTCTTTTGGAAAGGATAAAATTGAATATCTCATAATCCATTGGAGTTAGTGCAATCGAATTTTTTTCTTCTGTCAAAGTCTTGCCAAGCAGTGTACGGATAGACAGATTGCCATCCTCATAAATCTCGGCTGTTACACTATTCTCGACTGCCGGATCTTCGTGAAAGTCCATAAATTTTGTTCTGCCTGTTTTCCCTGGCAAGGGAAGCTCACTGAACAGATCATTTACCTCTTTAACAATCCGATTAAAATCACCGCCGAATTCTTCAATAACAAGACTGGTTACAGTAATGATAGAATCAATCTTTAATGTGTTTTTTATTTGGTTTTTCGTTTTATCTTTTATATATTTATAATCTGATAAGAGCTTAGTATCATCATTGACCCATTTATCGACTTCACTTAAGCGATCTGCAATCAAGTCCTTTATATCTGTAACATGATAGTTATTCACTAAGTCAATAAATCCTTTTTCAATACCTTCATGTATGAATTTTACTTCAGCCATCAATTCCTTTGGATTTTTGCTTTTTTTATTAATGCTTTTAAGTAGAGCTGAATACCAGTTTTTCTTAGTCCTTTTGAACTTATCCCGATAATAGTTAGAACGTAGCTCTTTTAAGTTTCTTTGCCTGCCGGTTTCCGGCTCAATTAGTTCCTCGAAAAAGATGACTGCCAGGAATTCTCTGACATCATCGCCGATTTTGCTGTTATATAAATCCAGAAAGGATGTTCCCAAACGTTCAAGTGTTGCGTCTACTAGATAGTTTTTTGGTAAGGCCAATAATACCAACTCCTTTGATGCTCCCATAGCTATATTATAAACCGCTTTGTTTGCTCGCCTCAATTTAATTTATAGAGAGAGGCAGATTCTCCGTGGTGATGTTTATGTAGAAATCTTTATTTCAGAAGAGCAAATAGTTGTATGGACGCAGCTATCTTGCAAAAAAACAAGCCAAGACATAGTCTAGCCCACTTTATTATACACACTAATCCAAGTCTTGCTCAAGAGAAGAATGCATTCCAACATTATATTAGTAAATGACTTACAGTCATATTTATTATTTTTTAAGTTTTTCTCTTGAACCTCCAGTAACGTCAGGAACTATAATCAAAATATACTTATTGTGGGAGGTATGTAAATGACAGGGAAAGAGAAGTTTGCTATAGGGGAATTTTCAGCTAAAACCGGCATTTCTGTTCGCACCTTGCATTATTATGATGAAATTGCGCTATTAAAGCCAGAAAAGCATCCAACATCTGGTCATCGAATTTATAAAACACAGGACATTATGACCCTTCAGAAAATAATAAGCTTAAAGTTTCTAGGTTATAGCCTTGAGGAAATAGCCAGTTTATTAGGTGAATCAAGTTTTTCGGTGAGTTTGAATGAGACATTGCAGTTGCATCTTCAAGCATTGGAAGAAGAAAAAGAAAAAGTTGAACTGTCCATTAAAGCAATCAAAAGGGTTGCTGCTCTCCTTGCGCAAGAGGATGAGGTTGACAGCAACCTATTATTTCCACTTATTCATGCTATACAGACAGAGAGCCTCCAAAAAGAATGGATGGAAAAAAATAAATTAGCAGATATAGGGGGAAAATTATTTCAAAAGTCAGAAAAGGAAACAGCAGACCTAGATAAAAGCTATATCCAAATGGCAAAAGATTTAAAGGCTCTTTATGGGCTACCTGTAAATGATCCTAAAGTGCAAAAAATGGTAACCTCATACTTAGAAGCATCTTTTTCATTTATTGGGGAGGGTTTGATGGAACAACTGGCAGAGGCCGACCTTGAGAACATTAATATCAACGAGCTTGAGGCAATGGCACCCTCACCTTTTACAGAGGCTGAGGAAAGGTGGCTTCATGAAGCTATAATATATAGTATGCAGCAGGAAAATCTAGAATAAGTGTTATATAGCCTGGGGAGAAATCTTCCGAGGCTTTTTTGCATATAAAAACAGTGGAATTGCAGCCCCACTGTTTTTATGCTTTTACTCTGTTCTTTACGTCTAATCTAAAGGTATAAATTTGGCTGGCGCCTACTAAGCGGAAACCTTGGCCTTCGACATAATCAAGCTTTAAATCCTCATTAATATGATTAACTGTCATTTTATCTAAATAAAGTACAATACCATTATCCTCAAATTTTATGTCTTCGTCTTTTTCGTAATCAATAGCAAGATCGTAATTGTATGTATAGCTGCAACCGCCGCTAAAAATGCTAGTTAATTTAAATGCTGCACCTTCTGGCTGATCGTACGTGCTTAGTTTTACAGAAGCATTATCTGTTATCGTTACATTCATTCTAATCGCTCCTTCATAGGGAAACATGTAATAGTATTACAATCCTTATTATAATCTCCAAGAACTGCTTAATAAAATATTCTGCCTTAAGCAGCTGTTTTTACTATTCCCTAAACTAAAATCTGGGGTAATAAAGGTAACGGTAACTATGATATGCTATGATCAAGTTAATATGATGGGAAGGGTTAGAAAATGAAAACAAAAGTTACCGATTTATTAAATATTAAATATCCAATTATTCAAGGTGGTCTAGCTTATTTAGGAAATGCAGAGCTGGCCGCAGCTGTATCAAATGCTGGCGGTCTTGGACAAATCACTGCAATGACTTTATTTACACCAGAGAAACTAAAAGCAGAGATTCAAAAAGTAAATAAGCTTACAGACAAACCTTTTGCCGTAAATTTTGCTATTGGCTCTTATAATGGAGCATATATGGAACTTCTTGAAACGGCAATTAAAGAAAAGGTGAAAATTATCTCTATAACCGGAGGAAACCCGCAGCCTATTTTGGACCGCATTAAAGAGGAAGATATCAAATCATTGGTGCTAGTATCAACAGTTAGACAGGCGAAAAAAGCGGAGATGCTTGGAGCATCTGCTGTCATAGCAGTTGGTCAGGAAGGTGGAGGGCATATTGGCAAGGATGATATTGGCACAATGGTGTTAATTCCTCGTGTCGCTGAATCTGTGTCTATTCCTGTCATCGCAAGCGGAGGAATTGGAGACGGGCGAGGATTCTTGGCTGCTTTAGCTTTAGGAGCACAGGGGATTGAAATGGGGACGCGTTTTATTGCTACAGCAGAATGTGTTGATGCTGTGAAGTCGTATAAAGACGCGCTCGTAGAAGGAACGGAAATGGATACCGTTGTTATAAAACGCACATTTGGGACTCCTGGAAGAGTACTGAAATCGGATTATACGATGAATATTATAGAGAAGGAAAAGCAAGGCGCTGCCTACGAAGAATTAAAAACCATTATCAGCGGCAAATCCAATTTGAAGTTTATCTATGAAGGTGACCAAATAAACGGCTTTGCCTGGGCTGGACAAGTAATCGGATTAATTCATGATGTGCCGACAGTAGAGGAATTAATCAAGACTATGGTGAAGGACGTAATAGAGGGAACAGAACGTCTTCAGAGGCTAACAAATCTGCAACAGTAAAGGATAAGTAAAGGTGCTAATTCCTGCAGCAATAGAATAGGGATGCCGGTTCGGCATCCCTATTTTAATTAAACTGAAGTAGCACCTTGTCCACCGTCTATTCGGTAATATGTACCAGAAATAAAGGATGCTTCTTCTGATGCCAAGAATGCCATTAAATTAGCAATCTCTTCTGCTGTAGCATAACGGTTCATTGGAACAGAAGCTTCAAATTGCTCTTTAGCGTTTTCTTCATTACCAGGCATTGCATTTGCCTCAATAGAGCGCATCATTTGTGTATCGACACCAGAAGGCGCTACTGCATTAACACGGATATTATATGGAGCGCCTTCAAGGGCTGCTGTTTTTGTTAAGCCAATAACGCCGTGTTTTGATGCAACGTACAATCCCATTCCTGGAGCTCCAAGGAGACCACCGTTGGAAGCTGTATTTACAATAGCTCCGCTTTTTTGTTCATTCATCACTTTCAGCACATATTTTAGACCATAAAAAACACCTTTTAAATTAACATTAATGACTGCATCGAAGTTTTCTGCTGTTTGATCCACCAAGTTGGCAAATTTTCCATTAATACCAGCATTATTGATGAAAACATCAATTCGTCCGAAATGTTCCTTTGTAGCTTCAACAAAGCTTTTAACATCCTCTTCAACAGCAACATTGCCTTCTAAAAGCAGGATATCTTGACTATTAATCTCTGCAGCAACATTGCTAAGGCTTTCTTTTTTGAGGTCAACCAATGCAAGTTTTGCCCCTTCAGCAGCAAATTTTTTTGCTGCAGCAACACCAATGCCACCTGCTGCCCCTGTTATCAATACTACTTTTTCTGAAAAATTCACCCTAAATCCCTCCTGTAATTAAAAGGTTATTTTTAATAACCTATATATCTCATTATAAAACTTTTCGTAATACTAATCATTAATTTTGCCTGAAACTATTGATAAAAGTATTTTTATAAAAACAAAACGAAAATATGTATTGCATTCAATATATATATTTGGTAATATCGTTTCAAAGCTAATGATTTTGAAAACTTATACAAAAAGAGGTGGTTCGATATATATTCTTTTGATGATAAAGGGGAATTGCTTCCTGAAGAAGTAGACACAATCAATCGAATCACTAAAATTCCGATTGAGTCATTAAATCTTGATGCGATTGCTGTTGTTACTAATATTTATCGGGTCGCACAAGGTTTGAAAAATAAGATGGAACAGCAAGTGTTATCAGAATATGGTCTGTCTTGGACAGCATTTTCTATGCTCTATGATTTATGGGTATGGGAAGCTATTGAGACAAAGAAACTAGCTGAATCAAACGGAGTTTCGAAAGCGACGATAAGCAATATTACCAAAACATTAGAAAAAAAAGAGCTTTGTTATCGGAAAAGTGACAACAGAGACAGAAGAATTACTTTTGTAGCAATCACAGACAAGGGAAAGCAAGTAATGGAGGAGCTTTATCCACGCTTTCATCTTGGTGAAGTAGATATTGTCGCTGACATGTCGATAGAAGAGCAAAAAGGCATGACAAAATTGCTCCGAAACGTAATCCGAAAAAATAATTTTTAATATACAAAAAGCTATGAAAGGAAACCTAGTAGTAGTTATCTCCCTGTTTGAAGAGAGTCGATGGATGGTGCAAATCGACACAAAGATAACACGAATTACATTCCTGGAGCTGTCTTTGTGAAAGCAAAGAACGGGCGATCCGTTAATCGATTAAGTGGAAGGACCAAATGTTCTTCAATAAGGGTGGTACCGCGTGCAAGAAACCACGTCCCTTTTTTGGGATGTGGTTTTTTTATATTTCATTAAGGAGGAATAAAGGATGGAAAATCTAATGGAACAACTAACCGAAGAACAACGAATAGAAGTAAAACGCCAGATGGAAATGTACAGCCAAGGGGTTCAAGAGATAATCCCAACTGAAGAGCTTGAAAGGAAAGTAGCAAAGTCAATCATAGAAAATAAGCCTCTGAAAATAAAGTTAGGGTTGGACCCGTCAGCCCCTGATGTACATTTAGGGCATACGGTCGTCCTCAATAAAATGAGACAGTTTCAGGAAAATGGCCACACTATTCAGCTAATTATTGGGGACTTTACAGGGAAAATAGGTGATCCGACAGGGAAATCAGTCGCTCGAAAACAACTGACCGATGAAGAGGTCAAGCATAATGCCAAAACATACTTTGAACAATTTGCAAAGGTTATTGATATGGATAAGGTTGAACTGCATTACAACTCAGCATGGCTTTCAAAGCTGAATTTTGAAGATGTCATTCAATTAGCAGGAAAAATTACTGTGGCAAGATTGCTGGAAAGAGATGATTTTGAAGAAAGAATTGCTTTTAATAAACCTATTTCACTTCATGAGTTCTTCTACCCATTAATGCAGGGCTACGATTCAGTTATGCTGGAATGTGATATTGAGTTAGGGGGGACAGATCAGCATTTCAATATTTTAATGGGAAGGCATTTTCAAGAGAAGTTTGGGAAAGAAAAGCAAGTAGCCTTATTGATGCCGTTATTAGAAGGTCTCGATGGTGTTGAGAAGATGTCAAAATCGAAGAGAAATTACATCGGCATTGACGAAAGCCCAACGGAAATGTACGGAAAAGCGATGTCCATTCCAGATGAATTAATGGGCAAGTACTTTGAATTGATAACAGATTTAAATCCAGAACAAATTAAAGAATTAAAAGGTCAGATAGAATCAGGCAGCTTCCATCCAAGAGACGCGAAGATGCTTCTTGCCAAGACAATTGTCAGGATGTACCACGGTGCTGAAGCAGCTGAAAAAGCGGAACAGCATTTCATCTCTGTCTTCCAGCAGGGAACAATGCCGGAAGATATCCCAGCTGTTGAATGGAATGGAAATGCTGAATTACCGCTGATCGATCTGCTCGTGGAACTTAAATTGTTAAGTTCTAAAAGCGAAGCTCGCAGGATGATAGAAAACAAAGGGGTTAAACTTAACGGGCTTAAGACAGAAGATACAAAACTTCATGTAACAGTATGTGATGGATTAATCGTTCAAGTCGGCAAACGTAAGTTTGTAAGAATAAAAACTGGTAAATAACAAGCAGAAGAGGTGCGGTATTATCGCACCTCTCTTATTTTTTTCCAGATGTAACATTTATTGGTGTTAGTCTGTCTAATAAATAGGTTTGGAGGGATTGAGATGAGAAGGGTATTGATAATGTTGGTAGTACTAATGGCCATTCTGGCAGGCTGTCAAAAAGGGACCGATGGATTAGCTTTTCGGTGGGAAAATAGTGATTTAACAGTTACAGTGGGAGAGCTTGCAGATAATAGTAGTTCACATGTTTTCAAAGATCAAAATTCCCTGCAAGCCCTTCATACCATTTTTTCTACTGCTATAAAAAAAGACGGAATTGTTAATTTAACATCACCAGAATACATTATTAATATAAATTCAAACGAGCAGGATGCAAAAATCTATGTTTGGGTTGGGGAAAAAGG
>JAPSHL010000161.1 GCA_031179905.1 Bacillus sp. (in: firmicutes)
TTCCTTTTTTCTTTCCTATTTTATCGGGAATATAAAAAAACAGATTCCATATTTCATCCTATACTTTATACACTTGGCGGTTACAACATTCGCCATTTACTACAAAGTTATAATAGGTGATTCCTTGCTGTTAAAGCAGCTTCCCTTTGTACTGATCATCTGGTTTGGCGTAATTTTACTGCCACTGACCATCCATAACCGCAAGGAGAGAGGCCAGCTGCAGGAAAAGCTGGAAGATGCGAATAAGCGCATATCAAATTTAGTTAAACTAGAGGAAAGACAGCGAATTGCCAGAGACCTTCATGATACACTTGGCCAAAAACTTTCCCTTATTGGCTTAAAAAGTGATTTAGCAAGAAAATTAATCTATAAGGACCCGGAACAAGCCCGCTTGGAACTTAAAGATATTCAGCATACTTCTAGAACAGCACTAAACGAAGTCAGAAAAATGGTCTCTGAAATGCGCGGCATAAAATTAAAAGACGAGCTCCTGCTTGTAAAAAAAATATTAGAAGCTGCAGAAATAGACCTTATTTGTGATATAGCTTCCAATTTGAGAATTTCATCAATTGCCGAAAACATAATAAGCATGTGCTTAAAAGAGGCTGTTACAAATGTGGTTCGACACAGCAACGCCACCTCTTGCTACATAAGCATCAGCCAAAACAAAAAAGAAACAATCATGGAAATTAAAGATAATGGAACCACTCCTTTTAAGGAAGAAGATGCTCATAAAGGAAACGGATTAGCGGGCATGAGAGAAAGATTAGAATTTATCAACGGTACTATAGAGATTACCGCCAATGAAGGAACAATATTAAAAATAGCCGTTCCACATGATGGAAAAATAACAGAAAGGGAGGACTTATTATGATCCAGATTGTCATTGCCGAAGACCAGCGCCTTCTTTTAGGTGCACTGGGTTCATTGCTTGATCTGGAAGATGATATCACGGTTGTCGGCAAAGCAAACAATGGTGAAGAAGCAATCCAGCTAGTCAAGGAAAAAAATCCTGATATTTGTATAATGGATATAGAGATGCCCGCCAAAACAGGTTTGGAAGCAGCAGAAGAACTCATGAGTCATCCATGCAAAGTCATTATTTTAACTACCTTTGCCAGATCCGGTTATTTCCAGCGTGCATTGAAAGCTGGCGTATCGGCCTATTTGCTTAAGGACAGTCCAAGCGATGATTTAGCAGATAGCATCCGCAGTGTGATGGAAGGAAAAAGAATTTACGCACCAGAATTGGTTGATGATGTATACAGAGAAGAAAATCCCCTTACAGAGCGGGAAAAAGAAGTTCTTCTTCTAGTTGCAGATGGTAAAAATACAAAAGAAATCGCCCAAGAGCTTTCCATTAAGACAGGAACAGTGCGAAACTATATCAGCATGATCCTAGATAAACTGGAAGTGAAAAACCGAATAGAAGCCATTACCAGATTTAAGGAAAAAGGATGGTTCAAATAGAAAAGGACTGGCACTCAGTCCTTTTCTTTGTCTTTCACTAACCAACTAACTTATGGTTCAATGCACCCAGACCAAAATCTTTTTCTTTCTATTGATCTTGTGTGACTAATTTTAGCGGAGCTGCTATGATTTTCTCTACCTTTTTACCCTGTAAAACATCTCTTGCGGCATTTACTGCGAGCTTGCCAATTAACTCTGGTTGTTGAGCTACTGTCGCTTCCATGTCTCCTGATTTAATAGCATTTAGTGCGTCGTCATTTCCATCAAATCCAATGACCATAACTTCCTTACCAGAGCTATTAATTGCCTCAATAGCCCCCAATGCCATTTCATCATTATGAGCAAATACAGCTTTAACATCAGGATTTGCTTGCAGAAGATTCTCCATGACAGTTAATCCTTTTGTCCGGTCAAAATCAGCTGCTTGTTTAGCAATGACATTCAATTTTTGATCTGCTATGTTATGAAATCCCTGACCTCTTTCCCGTGTGGCTGATGCCCCTGGAACTCCTTCTAATTCAATCACTTCTGCACTTTCTCCAAACTTTTCAATAATATAATTTCCGGCCATTTCTCCACCTTTTATATTATCTGAAGCTACCAGTGCTTCTACTTTCCCTTTATCTGCTGAGCGATCCAAAGTAACTACCGGAATGCCAATATTATTCGCTGATTGAACAGCAGTTGAAATAGAAGCCGAATCAGTTGGATTAATGAGCAAAGCATCTACACCTTGCTGAATTAAATCCTCCACATCATTAACTTGTTTTGCTGAATCATTTTGTGCATCGACGATAATGACTTCCATTCCTAAGGCTTCTGCTTCTTTAACAACTCCATCCTTTAATGAAACAAAAAATGGATTGTTTAATGTGGAAACTGATAAGCCAATTTTAATATCTTTTAAATTTTCTTTTTTATCTGGTTTTGCCCATGCAGGCGGTTGCATTGAACAAGCACTTAGGAGCAAAAGTGTTAATGATAGACATAAAACAATTAATTTTTTCATCATAATCTCTCCCTATACTACTTTTTACGATCAAGTAATACTGCAATTAATATAACAATCCCCTTAACTACCATTTGGTAAAAAGATGATACTCCAAGAAGATTTAATCCATTATTTAAGGTACCGATAATTAAAGCACCGATCAGTGTCCCAAAAATTCTACCTTTTCCCCCTGAAAGGCTTGTCCCCCCTAACACGACCGCTGCAATGGCGTCAAGCTCATATGAAGTACCAGCTGTAGGCTGTGCCGAATTTAAACGGGATGTAAGAATCGCACCCGCCAATGCTGCAAGCATTCCTGAAAGACTATAAATCATGATTTTTACTTTTGATACTTTAATACCTGAAATTAACGCTGCTTTTTCATTTCCACCAATCGCATATGTTTTTCGACCAAATGGAGTTTTGTGAAGTAGAATGAATAAAATAACAAAGGCAAGGATCATTGTAATTGCTGGTACGGGTATTCCTAGAAAATAACCACGGCCAAATAACTGAAACAGATAATTATCACCAAGACCCGTAATCGGGTTTCCACCAGTATAAACAAGTGTTAAACCTCTGAAGATCGTCATTGTTGCCAGCGTAGCAATAAACGGAGCCATTTTTCCCTTGGTAATGAATAATCCATTTACCATTCCCATCAAGGCACCAAGAATACATCCAACTATGATTGCAATAATCGGGTCAACACCAGCTACCATCATGCCTGCTGTCAAAGCACTAGATAAAGCAAGAATAGCCCCGACAGATAAATCAATTCCTCCTGTTAAAATAACAAATGTCATACCAAAAGCAATTAGTGCATTAATTGCAACCTGTCTTAATAAATTTAATAGATTTAAAGGTTCTAAAAAGCTTGGATTTAAAATCGACACGATAACAACTAATAAAAACAAACCTAGTAATGGTCCTAACTTTTGGGTAATAGCATTCATCATATTTGTTTTGTTAGGTTGTGTCACTGTATTAATGGAATTCATTTTATTGACCTCCTGTTGCCAATGTCATAATTTTTTCTTGGGTTGCATCTTCTTTTAATAATTCACCATTTATTTTCCCTTCATGAACGACGAGGATTCGATCACTCATTCCAAGTATCTCCGGTAATTCTGAAGATACCATGATGATAGCTACACCCCGATCTGTTAATTCATTCATTAGCTGATAAATTTCTCTCTTCGCTCCAACATCTACCCCTCTAGTTGGTTCATCCAATATGAGTAATTTCGGCCCTATTCCTACCCACTTGGCAATGACCACTTTTTGTTGATTTCCCCCTGAGAGTCTTCCAACAGCAATATCTTTGGATTCCGTTTTTACTGTCAAGCGTTTGATGAGCATATTAACAAAGTCTGTCTCACTTTTTTCATGGATGATCCCTTTTGGAGCAAAGCTTGCGAGCGTTGGCAAAACGATATTATCTCTTATAGAGAAGTCTAGGATTAACCCCTCATCTTTGCGGTCCTCTGTAATGAACCCGATACCTAACTTAACAGCCTGTTCCGGTGTTTTAATCGTCGTTTTCTTACCTTTCAGCCAAATTTCACCGCCATCGATTGCATCAAGACCAAAAATGGCCCTCATGATTTCTGTTCGACCGGCTCCCATCAAGCCTGAAACTCCAACTATTTCTCCAGCACTAACTGAAAAGTTTATCTCTTCAAAATAGCCTTTTTTTGTTAAACCCTTTACTTGAAGAACCGTTTCACCTGGTTTAGGGTTTCGATCAGGATATCGGTCCGTTAATTCCCTGCCAACCATTTTCCTAACAACCTCATCGAAATTTGTTTCTGGAATTGCCTTCGTGTCAACGGTTTTTCCATCACGCATGACTGTAATCCTGTCACAGATGGAGAAAATTTCCTCCATTCGATGAGATATATATATAATTGATACCCCTTCCTTTTTTAAGGAAGAAATCACATCAAACAGTTTGCTGATTTCCCTTTCTGTCAGTGCAGCAGTAGGTTCATCCATTATAATCACTTTTGCATCTGTCAATAATGCCTTCGCTATTTCAATCATTTGCTGTTCTCCAACAGAACAGCTTCCCGCCTCTTTATCTAACGGAATAGTTACTGCTAATCTATCAAATTGCTTTTTTGCTAACGCTTTCATTTCAGCTGTTTTTAAAAAGCCAAAGGAATTTTTTCGTTCCTTGCCAATAAATAAGTTTTCCAGAACGGTCATATCAGGCCAAATATTTAATTCCTGATGAATAAAGGTTACTCCATTTTGCTCCGCTTCTTTTGGGTTCTTAAAATAGGTTTCCTCTCCATCAATGGTAATTGTCCCGTTATCTCGGTCATGCAGTCCTGTAAGAACGTTCATCATCGTTGATTTTCCTGCCCCATTTTCCCCCATTAGGGCGTGTACTTCCCCATCTAGCAAGTCAAAATCAACACCTGTTAAAACTTGATTGGTTCCGAATGATTTATGGATGTTTTCCATCGTAATTCGCATATTTATCACCCCATCTATTAAAAAAATACTCCTGATTGTAAAATACAGTTTGCATATGGTGTAATCTCACCCGTACGAATAACTGCTTTTGCTTGTTTCGTTAATTGTTTAAATTCTTCGTGGGAAACGTTTTCAATTTCCTTGTCAGCGAATTTATCCTTTATGTAGCTAGCATGCTCAGGGTTTCCTGCTTCTATTTCAGAGGCAATTATCACTTTTTCAATAACCATATCCTCTTCCACGGCATTCACTACATCTATAAAGGAAGGAATGCCGGCTTTGATTGCTAAATCTATCTTTTGAACACCATCTGGAATTGGTAAACCAGCATCTGCGATTACAATATAATCGGTATGACCTAGATCAGCTAAAATCTTTGCAATGTGACTGTTTAAAATTCCATTACGTTTCAATGTTATAATCTCCCTTCTACTTCTTCTCTTGTTGGCATACCACCTTGTGCACCAAATTTTGTCACAGACAAAGAGGCAGCCCGGTTAGCAAAACGAATGCTGTCTTCCATGCTTTTACCCTCAGCTACTGCAACAGCGAAAGCTGCATTAAAGGTATCTCCTGCACCGGTTGTATCAACTGTTTCAACAGGATAAGAAGGGATAAGGTTTTCATTTTTGCCATCAAAGTAACGAACTCCGTTTTTCCCTTCTGTAACCAATAATTTATTTGGGAACTCTTTTAATATTTCATGAATATCCTTGTTCTCAAAAAGAATAGCAGCTTCCGATTCATTCGGTGTAAGATAAGCTACCTTTTCAATGACAGCCTTACTAATAGGTCTTGCAGGTGCAGGATTTAGTATTAATGGCACATCATTTGCAAAGCAAATGTCTGTTACATATTCTACTGTTTCCTCAGGAATTTCTTGCTGGATTAGTACAATGTCTGATTTACATATGACATCGAGTGCCTTTTCAACTAATTCAGGTGTGACATAATCATTAGCACCTTTCACTACGATAATACTGTTATCACCATCTGCTAAGGTAATATGCGCAGTTCCTGTTTCTAAATGTGTAACCGGTTTCACATAGGTCGTAATTACACCATTTGAAGTGAAGTTATTAACTATTTGTTTACCAAACTCATCATCACCAACACTTCCGACCATATACACTTCCGCACCAAGCCTAGCAGCTGCGACAGCCTGATTAGCGCCTTTCCCACCAGGGACTGTCTTAAAGCTCTCTCCAATAATCGTTTCCCCTTGATTTGGTCGCTTTGAAGCGGTTACAACTAAATCTATAGAAGAACTACCTATAATCGTCATTTTAATCATTGTTCTCAACCTTTCTCGTCGTTTGCCTTTCAATAAAGGTAACAGGCATTTGGATATTCTTTTGCGCTAACGGTTTATTCTCAATAATGTTCATTAATAATTTTGCTGCTTCTCTTCCCATTTCATAAGCAGGCTGCCTAATAGTAGAAAGTGACGGAAACAGCAGCTTGCTAAGCGGTATATCATCATATCCAATAATTTGTAAATCATTAGGAATGGACCTACCTATTCGCAGTGCTTCATGTAATATTGCAGCTGCACTTAGGTCGTTGCTGGCAATTATCCCGTCTGTTTCAGGAAATTTTTCAAATAAAGTTTTAGCCATTTTTTCGGCATCATTAAAGCCAAACGAAGAAGTAATAACCTGAAAGTCCACATTAGCATTACAAAGTTCATCAATTGCACCTTTGAATCTGTCCTGCGCTGTCCTTAATTCAACAGGTCCTTTAAGTAAAGCGATTCGCTTACTTCCTCTTCTAACCATTTCTTGTGCTGCCTTTTTTCCCCCATCCAATCCATCTGCATAAACGGAAGGATAACTACCTGTTATCCGATCTAGTAATACGACAGGAAAAGATAAGTTTTCGTAAAGTTTTGTTTCAGCTTGATTTGTTGCTGAAATTATCCCTATGACATTATTTTGTTTAAAAGTCTGTATGTAATCTATTTCTTTTTCAAGTTTTTCATCAGCATTTCCAATAATTAAATGGAGTCCTTGCTCCTGCATCTCATCCTCTACCCCTCGAGCTAACTCAGGAAAGAAGGGATTTCGAATATCCGGAAGCAATAATCCTATTAATCTTGATTTTTTCTTATAAAGAGATCTTGCCACTTCATTTGGTTTGTAATTTAACTCTTTAATTGCCTCGTTTACAAGCTTCCTAGTATCTTCATGTGCATAACCTTTATTGTTTAATACTCTAGAAACGGTCGCCACAGATACTCCAGCTCTTTTCGCAACATCCCGTATAGTAGCCATGATTCACCTCTCTTGTGTAACCGGTTACACACATAGTAACATACTTTTTTTTCACACGCAACATATAACTTTAAACCATCCGTCTAGTTTCATTCCTTCTAGAGTAGATAAGATGTAATCCTCTATAGTTCCTAAAATATATGTATTTAGTACTCTAGTTTGTTGTGATGATTACAAGGAACATTTCTTGAAGGAGGTACATGTTGGAGCTGCAGATTTATTAATTTCATTTATTAATAATCCGGTAAACAATATATTGGGGAGAATGACAATATTCATTGAATCAGATATTACCTTTTATGTATGTGATTACCTCTTTGGGGTAGCAGCGGTCAAAGGGCATTTGCTAACATTTATTTACTGTTGTAATAGCTCCGCAATTCGTTGCGTATCATTTACAGCATCAAGATCGCTACTTCCCCTCCATCCTGTGCTTCTTCAAGAACCTCGGGCTTTTAACAGCAATTCACACAAAAAAGATATCATCCTCTACAGTAGATGGACTTACCAACTTAAAAAAACAGTACTTTTAAACCGGTACATCTATGAGTTCCAACGCCTTTTGGACAAGATCAATTACTTCCTGTCCACCCGATTCCTTTTATATTTCATAACAAATACATTTAGTTAGCTTCCTGAAATTGTCCCAAGGTGGCTTTTTTATTTGCTTCTTGAATTTGTTCTATTCTATGTCTGAAGCTAACAACTTCTCCAACAACAATCATCGCTGGGTTCTTTATCTTTGTTTTTTGAGCAATACTTACAATAGTTCCAATTGTACCTGTTAGTGTTTTTTGTCCAGGTGTGGTACCTTCTTGAATAATTGCGACAGGTGTATCCAACTCCTTACCATGTCTCACTAATTGCTCACATATATATGGCAAATTTCCTACTCCCATATAGATAGCTAATGTATCCACCGCATTTACAAGGCTTTCCCACTTAATGTCTGTT
>JAPSHL010000364.1 GCA_031179905.1 Bacillus sp. (in: firmicutes)
ATTGTGGTAACGCATGAGATGGGCTTTGCTAAAGAAGTTGCTGACAGAGTCGTATTTATGGATAATGGGGAAATTGTTGAATCCGGCGCTCCACAGGATTTGTTTACGAATCCAAAGTTTGAACGAACAAAAGCTTTCTTAAACCGCAGTTTAAAATAAAGCTCAAAAAAGCAGAAGAAACCTCCCAAATGGAGGTTTCTTCTTTTATTTATTGTTTTTAACCCACTCAATAATTTCTTCTATATTATCTTCCAAATCAATTGCCACTGTTCCGTCTTCTGGTATCTGACCAAGCCCGTTTTCAAGTGCATTAATCAGTCCGCTTAAATCAGCTAAGCTTTTGTCTGCACCTTTCTTTTTTGCTTTTTCCATCAATTCAATGAATTGTGCGTCTTCTTCCAGTTCGCCTACTAAGCTCCATAATTCATGAAGCACTGTTTCTAACTTAACTGCTGATTGTTGTACCTTTAGTAGTGTTGAGATTGTGTTTTCCATATTTGTTCCTTCCTTATTTAAGACTAGTAAGTATATATAGAATATCTCTTTCTATAAGTTATTACAAATAATTCTCCGTCTTTTTAAAGCTGTTTTAACTTTCTAAAAAAAAGGTATATAAATAGTACACTAAACCAATTTTAAAGGAGGTCCTAATTATGTCCTTGTCGATACTACAAAAAATCACTCTAATTGTAAGCATCATTAGTGCCATCAACTGGGGATTAATCGGCTTCTTCCAATTTGATTTTATCGCATCTATATTTGGTGGCCAGGATGCAGGCATGTCCAGATTTATCTTTATTCTTGTAGGAATTTCAGGTCTTATTAGTATCAGTATTTTAAATAATAGTAGAACTAATTTAGAAGCTGGTCGCAGTTACACAACCTATCACTAATTAGTACTTATGAGCTGGTCGATTGGCCAGCTTCATTTATTTGAAAAAAACGAAAAAGACATCCAATTGGATGCCTGTTACCTCGTTTTAATATATATTAACGGACTTCTAATGCCTCTTCATTTGTAACTGGTCCATCCAGTTCATTAATGATTTCTAGCATTTCTGCTCTTAGTTCTTCCCATTCGTTTAATGGCAGTGCTACAATTTTTTTCCCGTTAGCATTCTCATTTACTCTTTGTGCTTGATCAATCCAACGCCAAACTTGAAATAAAAATTGTCTATCTTTCATTATTGCATCTCCTTTATGAGTTTTATTGACCCCTTACTTTATACAATAATTCGGTGAAGGATTCTTATATACCTTCGCCTTCACAGAAGCTTTACAAAAGATTAAAAAAAGAGGCAAAGCCAGATGCTTTCCCTCTAATTTATATTCACTATTAATGTCTCTTATGCAGCCATAATACTCCGCTTTTTGCGAGTCTTGGCAATAATCCCGTAAATGACTTTTCGAACATGTTGCCGAAGCCGTCGTTTTTGCCGAGTGATCCTAATGTGCCTCGCAGTTTAATTTCTCCTGGTGCTTTTGGCTCTCTGCCTGAGAAGATATCAAGTAAGATTTCAGCAATTTGTTCGCCTTGATGCTGTGCTAATTGTCCGCTTGGTGAGAATGTGGAAGATGCACAATCACCGACTACGTAAACAGATGGTTTTTCTGGAATTTGATGAAAATTATTCACAACAATCTTTTCATATCGATCCTTTTCATAAGGAAGCTCCCTCACTAACCGGTTAGGTCTCACACCTGCGGTCCAAAGGGTAACATCTGTTAAGGTGCAGACACCATTATTACAAATAGCTCCTTGTTCCAAGTATTCAATATTTGCTTGGTGAATGATATTAACATCATTTTCCTTAAACCATTTTTCTACATATTGCTGAACCTTTGGTGCAAAGGGACTTAGTACTGCCTTGCCTCTGTCATAAAGGCTGATGTTTAAATCAGGGCGGCTTTCTCTTATTTCTGAAGCCACTTCTACTCCGCTCAAACCTGCACCTATAACAGCAACATGCTGGTTGGATTTTAATTCATTCACTGCCAGTGCTGCTCTTCTTGCTTTCGAGATAGTCTGCACACTTTCTGAATATTGTTCTGCACCTTCAACATTGTGATAGTTATCTTCACAACCTAACCCAATGACTAAATAATCATAAGGAATTGCTTCAGTACCGTCTGTCATCACGATTTCATCTTTGTCACTGTCAATTT
>JAPSHL010000162.1 GCA_031179905.1 Bacillus sp. (in: firmicutes)
GGAACAAAGACAAGACTTGAATCCATACATATGTAGTCAGGAAAAAGTAAACGATGTGACCCCTGTTTAGAGAGGTCACATCGTTTGATGTCATTTTACTAAGAAGTTAAAGATGAAACTAATTGAAAATAATCAAAACGTAAACATATTACTATTTAGTATTAGTAAATCCACCATCAATCCGAACCACTTCACCATTAATATATTGAGCTTTGGAAGTCAGCAGGAAAGTTACTAATTCTGCAACTTCTTCTGGTGTTCCTAAACGTTTTTGTGGAATTCCGCCTGTTGCGTTTTCTTTCATTTCAGGATTTGCGGCATAAAACTCTCTTACCATTGGTGTTTCAGTTGGACCAGGAGCAATTGCATTTACTCTTAATCCATCTTTAGCATATTCGGCTACTAAGCTTTTAGTTAATCCGATAATACCATGTTTAGTAGCTGAGTATGTAACAACCGAATCTTGACCGATCACCCCTGCACTAGATGCTGTGTTAACGATAGATCCTCCACCGTTTTTCAACATATTTTCTGCAACGTATCGCGCGCCATATAATGCACCCATTAAGTTAATACCTACAATTTGGTCAATTTCTTCTAAAGAAGTATCTAAATAAAATTTACCACTTCCTGAGATCCCTGCATTATTAAAGAAATAATCAATTTTATTAAACTTTTCTGCTGCTTTTTCTACATAATTCTTAACTTCTTCTTTTTTAGAAACGTCAGCTTTAACAAAAATAGCATCTACACCTAATTTTTTAACTAATTCAACCGTTTCATTTCCACCTTTTTCGTTTACATCGACTACTACGATATTAACTTTCTCTTCTGCTAAGCGAAGAGCTGTAGCTTGTCCTATACCGCTTCCGCCGCCAGTAATAATTGCCGATTTATTCATGATGTTTTCCTCCAATTTGTACATTTTTAAGGGTTTACTAAATATTAAAGTTGCCTAATTTAGAAATAAATTGTAAAGCTGATACTAATCAAGTATGTGATTTATTTGACAATTTATACACTGGAGTGGGATTGTTTTAGGAATACAACTTGGTTTTCCTAAAGCGCTTATAAAATTATGGACAGATTATTTAATTGAGTTTAACAGTATAAAATAGAAGTCTTCAACAGAAGAAAATAGGTGTAATTTCCGTAACTTAATCTTAAGATAGAACAGAATGGGAATTTTTTTGAGCTATAGCCAAGAATTTTTTACGATTTCCTGAGTATTTATTTTTTTGTTTGTGTGTTTACCAAAAAATCATTTAGTGTATTAAGTTCTTAATACTCGTTCGTTGTATAAGTATCGGGAGGTAAAAAGATGAGAAAATAAGTCATAATAGCCTCCTATCTTATCAATTTTGGATAGGAAATGATTCAAAGGCTTGGTAAATTAACAGGCATATCGTTGCTATCAGTCTATGGTGTTTTTTTTAATAGATTATATAGAAGGACGTTAGGGATGTATCCTGGCGTCTTTTTTTGTAGGTGATGGATAGGCTATCCTAAAGGATTTGTTTAATTGAATGAAGGTTTACTAAAATAGGGTATTACATTATTTAGCTAATTTTGTTATAATATGGATTGTTATTTGTGTTGGGGGATTTATAAGTGAAAAAAAGTATTATAACGTCTTTAGTATAGCATCAGGCCTAGTGCTCGCTGCATGTGGAAACGGTACAGACCAAACTGAGAAAGAATCGTCAGCATCTGAGCAAACAGATTCAGGTAACACACTTACAAAGACCTGAAAAAACAGTGGAATATTCTTTCTAATAGAATAAGTGATTACATGAAAGAAAGAGTGATTAATACTTGCTCTTCTTATAACTGAAAGTTAGGAATCTATTAATTAACTTAACAACTAAGATTTGAAAGGGATGGAACGATGAAAAAATTAATTGTTGCTTTACTAGCAGCTCTAACTCTATCTGCTTGTTCATCAAATAAAGTAGATGAAGAGTCTCCTGCCTATATCAAGGAATCGTTTGTTTACTTCCAACAAATGTCGGAAGTAATTGATTTGCTGGGAGATGGGAAAAACATCGATGATGCAACAGAAAAAGCGGGTTGGGATAAAGACAAAACGAATGAATGGGTAGAAGCTGGTTACGATAAGTACCCAGAATCAGAGGAAGAAGCCAGTGATACGGTATCTAACCTTGATATGGTATCCATGCTATTAGATACTGTAGAAGGTGAACCTACTGATGAGGATCTAACAGAGTTGAAGCACTTCCAAGAAAACTTAGAAGAAATTTATGGTGAATACGGATTTAAGCCTTAAGTAGCATTTATAATAACGAAAGTACAAAGCTTTATAAAAAGATTGGAGATTTTTCCGGTCTTTTTTTTATGGACCTATTAATCGTAAAAAAGTAATATTACGAGTTTATCTCGTTCCATGTTAAAATCGTAACTTTATTTAATTGGTTGTTTGACTTAAGTAATATACTGGTATTGGAAAATTTATAAAAATAAAAAATTAAAATGCAGTTATTTAGAAGAAAAATGTAGTGGTTATTCGTATTCCGTAACTTCTATATATTCGACTTATTCTTAGTTAATATATGGGTACACGGGATAATAAAAAAAAGGATTTGATACTGTGAAGAATACTTTAGAAAGAAGATTTAAATACTTATACTCAAGAAGAATTGACTTCGCTTATCGTTTTCATTTTTTTAAGTTACCTATTAAACTTTATATATCCTAATTTGCACTTATACTCTCTAGAAACATTTTGGGCATCCTTTCTAATATTGGAGTTTTTATTGTTACAAGGGACGATTTATTGGCGTATAAAATTAAAACAGTTAATAAAAGAAAATAATTCTTTTTCTTTTATTAATACTATTCAACGGTTTATGTTTTTAAAGAAACTTAATGGTGTTTTGATTTTTGTTCCTTTGGTCCTTTTTGTTACGGATTGGTAAAACTGGTATCCAAATCTACCTTTAGGTGGGATGATGCTTTCCTTATTCGTATATATCTTCTCCATTCTTGAATATATTAACTATTATTTATGGATGAAGTCACGGAAAGGTATATGGGAGCGTATCTAAGTCCGCACTTTACAATCAAGATTATAAGTAGTTTAAAAAGAGGAGGGCATTATAAAGGTACCTGTAGATAGGACACTCATAAAAGAGTGTTTTCATCTACAGGTACCAGTTTACTAAAATCCAGTACCTTCTTTCTGTTAATATATTATATTCCTATTCCAATGAAACCCAAACACTCTTAACCTCCGTATAATTCTCAAGCGCATAAGAGCCCATCTCACGCCCAATCCCAGACTGTTTATACCCACCAAACGGAGATGCAGCATCAAACGTATTATAGCAATTCACCCATACAGTTCCTGCACGAAGCTTACTTGCAATATAATGCGCCTTGCTAACATTCTGTGTCCAAACTCCAGCTGCTAAGCCATACTCACTGCTGTTAGCACGGTTAATCAGCTCATCCAAATCATCATATGGCATTGCTGAAATAACCGGGCCAAAGATTTCTTCCTTCGCGATCGTCATTTCATCCCGTACATCAGCGAAGATAGTAGGGGAAACAAAGTAGCCTTGTTCTTGTGGCTTATTTCCGCCGACTACAAGCTGGGCACCTTCATTTAAGCCTTTTTCTATATAGCCAAGCACACGATTCTGCTGTTCAACAGACACTAGCGGGCCGATTTCTGTATCTGCGTGAATGCCTGCACCTTGTTGAATGTTTTTTGCATGTGATGCCATATCAGCAACTACATTATCGAAATGTTTCTTCTGTATAAACACACGGGAACCGGCACAGCAAACCTGGCCTTGGTTAAACATAACCCCATTTAGTGCTCCTGGAATTGCCTTTGATAAATCGGCATCGGGCAGGATGATATTCGGTGATTTACCGCCGAGCTCGAGTGTAACTCGTTTTAATGTTTTAGAGGCATTTGCCATAATCAGTTTTCCGACTTCAGTCGAACCTGTGAAGGCAATTTTATCTACTAATGGATGATCGACTAGCGGTTGGCCAGCTGTTTCGCCGAAGCCAGGGACGATGTTGACGACGCCTTCTGGGAAGCCGGCTTGTTGAATTAGGTCTGCGAGGTAAAGGGCTGACAGTGGTGTTTGTTCGGCTGGTTTTAGGATGACGGTACATCCTGTTGCAAGTGCTGCTCCGAGTTTCCACATGGCCATTAGAAGCGGGAAGTTCCATGGGATGATTTGGCCGACGACTCCGACTGCTTCATGACGTGTGTAGTTTAGGAATGGTCCGCTGACAGGGATTGTCTGACCGACGATTTTTGTGGACCAGCCTGCGTAGTAGCGCATATGCTCGACTGCCAGTGGAATATCGGCATTGGTTGTTTCACGGATAGGTTTGCCGTTATCTAATGTTTCCAGCTGAGCGAGTTCGGCACTGTTTGCTTCCATTAAATCAGCTAGTTTGTACATGAGGCGGCTTCGTTCGGATGCGCTCATTTTCGACCACGGGCCTTCATCGAAGGCTTTGCGGGCTGCTTTGACGGCACGGTCGATGTCTTCTGGGCCAGCTTCGAAAACAGTCGCTAACACCTCTCCTGTTGCCGGGTTGTATGTATCGAAGGTTTTTTGTGAGGTGCTTTCAACAAATTCACCGTTAATAAATAGTTTTTTCTGCCCGTTTAGGAATCTTTCTACCTTTTCTTTTAGCACTCCAGATAATTGAGTCATCTAATTCCTCCTTATTATTTGAAATCGCTTACAAAGGTAATGTTAACACTGTGAAAATAAGGAGACAACAATAACTTATATAAAAATTCTGATAATATTTGACAAAAACAGTCATTTCCTTGTAAGTTAACAGATAAATATCTGCATATTTCAACATAATAAAAGCCATTGAAGTTTAAAAGCTTCAATGACCTAACGATTCACTGATCTGTTCTTCAAAAAAGCCGACCAAAAAATCGAACAATGACTTCTCCACATTGGTGAATGAATGCCCAGTTGGCCAGCACAAATAAATCGTGCGTTTACAGTCTGGTTCACTAATATGCAGGAGTTTAATAGGGTCTTGTCTGACATTTTTCCACAGAATCGAAGGGATGAAGGAAATACCTAGTCCTTCTTGGATCAGTCCTCTTACTGTAGCCGGATCATCACTTTCGAAGATAATATCTGGTTCATAATGGACCTGCTTGAAAAATTTATTAGTTGTGTACCGTAATGGTTTCCCACTTGTTAAGCTGATGAATTTCTCCTTTTCCAAGTCCTTCAGGGAAACAGAATCTAAATGACTCAGGGGATGGGAGATAGGAACCCCCAGCAATATTTCCTCTTCAAGCAAAATAATATGCTCATTACCTTCCAAAGGTTCAGAGGTGATCGCAAAATTGTAGGTAATACTTTTATTCGTATGCTGTGTTAAATGAAAGCGCGTTTTTGGAAATTTAGTTCGAAACTGCTGCAGGAGCTTTGGCAACAGCATGGAACCGACTGTTACATAAAGGGTGATTGTATCCATTTGCCCGTTTTTAATGTCTTTCATTTCTGACACCCCTTGTTCAAGGGCGTAGAGTGATAGATTTACCCACTTTAGAAACTTTTCGCCAGTTGAATTGAGGAAGATATTTTTTCCTTTCCGGTCAAACAGCTGCATATCCAACTCTGTTTCCAGTTTGCGAATCATTTTACTGAGAGCTGGCTGTGAGATTAATAGCTCATTAGCAGCATGGGTTATATTTTCATGCTTCGCTGTTACTTGAAAGTATCTTAACTGCAGTAAATCCATTTAAAATAATCTCCTTATAACCATTTGGTTATTAATTGTTGTCGAAAATATATTATTATTTTTTATTGAAACACATTAAAATTAAGATTGTAAAGAATTGTATAAACATTTAGGAGCGAAAAGCATGAAAATTGTCTTTACCTTTCCGGGGCAAGGAGCCCAAATTCCGGGAATGCTGCATGATATGCCAGAATATGTGAATCGAGTGAAAGATAGTATTGGAATTACTTTGCGAGACGATGAAGAGGCATTTAAGTCGACTTTCTGGGTGCAATTGGCTCTGTTTGTGAAAGGAGTGTCTGCAGCAAGGGACTTAATGGAGCGGGGAATTTATCCGCAATTTGTGGCAGGGCATTCTATTGGAGCATTTGCTGCGGCTGTTATTGCGGGTGTCTTGTCTTTTGACGATGCTGTTAAACTAGTTTATCATCGGGCAAAACGAACAGAAGAAGCATATCCAGAAGGTTATGGAATGGGTGTTATCAGCGGATTAACAGAGCGTGAAGTAAAAAGGTCAGTCGAGCTTTCGCATTCAGAAGTATCGCCAGTGTATCTTTCCAATATCAACGCCGAACAGCAAATTGCCGTTTCTGGCTCATTGGCAGGAATTCATACGGCTTTCAAACATGCTCAACAGCTTGGCGCTAGAAAAACAACCATGCTTAAGGTAGCGATTCCGTCTCACTGCCCGTTAATGGCTGAAGTTTCGCAGGAACTGTTGGATTTAGCAGCTACATTCACTGTGAATAATCCGAAAATTCCTTATTTAGCAAATCGTACGGGAAGGATTTTAAGACAAAAAGACAATATTGCCGAGGATTTGGCTTTAAATGTTGCCTATCCTGTTCGCTGGCATGACATGGCTGAGATATGTGTGGAGTCAGGTGTAGATACTTTCATTGAAATGCCGCCAGGGAATGTCTTAACGAATCTTGTTAAACAAGCTCATCGAGCAACACGGCAAATTGCTGTCAGTGAGGTTGGTCTCGAAGCAACGGACTATTTAATTAAGAAATGGAAGGAGCAAGCAGAGTGAATAAATGGACGCAAAAGCGCGATAAAAAACGAGCGAAATTAGATAAGGCAAGCCGCTTGCTGAACGGAAAATTTGTAGAGACTTCCCGTATTGTTGAATTAATGGAATTACTGATTGCACCAGGCTCAAGGGTAGTATTAGAAGGGGATAATCAAAAGCAGGCATCCTTCCTTTCTAAAAAGCTATTAGAAGTAGAACCTGCTAAGGTGAATGAGCTGCATATGATTATGTCGAGCATTTCGATGCCTGAACATTTAGATATTTTTGATTACGGAATTGCTTCGAAAATTGATTTTTCCTATTCTGGGTCACAAAGCTTGCGTGTTGCGCAAATGATTGAGGATGGAACGTTAAAGCTTGGCGATATTCATACATATTTAGAGTTATTTGGACGTCTGTTTATCGATTTAATCCCAGATGTTGTTTTAGTTGCGGCAGATAAAGCAGATCGAGACGGAAATTTATATACCGGGAATAACACAGAAGAGACGCCGACGATAGTAGAAGCAGCTGCCTTTAAAGACGGGATTGTCATTGTGCAGGTTAATGACATTGTCGATGAATTGCCACGGGTAGATATACCATGTTCGTGGGTAGATGTTGTCGTAAAAGCGGATAAGCCATACATCATTGAAGCACTTTTCACTCGTGATCCGCAAAACATCACCGAACTACAAGTGTTGATGGGCATGATGGCCATTAAAGGCGTGTATGGAAAGCATCAAGTGCAATCGTTAAACCATGGGATTGGCTTTAATACGGCAGCTATCGAGCTGTTACTGCCAACATATGGGGAACAGCTCGGCTTAAAAGGCAAAATAGCCAGACATTGGGCATTAAATCCCCATCCAACCTTAATTCCGGCGATTGAAAGCGGCTGGGTCGAGAGCATTCACAGCTTTGGCAGTGAGGTTGGCATGGAAAAGTATATCGCCGCACGGCCAGATATCTTTTTCGTCGGCAAAGATGGTTCGATGCGTTCCAATCGGGCCCTTTGCCAAGTAGCAGGCCAATTTGCCGTTGATATGTTTATCGGTTCCACACTGCAAATGGATGCTTTAGCTAATTCTTCTACTGTCACAGCAGGCCGATTAGCCGGATTTGGCGGTGCACCAAATATGGGGCATGATCCGCGCGGACGCAGACATGCAACACCAGCATGGCTTGATATGATTGAAAAACCGCATGAGCTTGCGAAGGGCCGAAAGCTTGTTGTGCAGATGGTCGAAACATTTGGTGCCAATAAAAAGCCAGTCTTTGTTGATTCATTGGATGCGATTCAAGTAAAAACACAATCAGGACTTGCTGTCACTCCAACGATGA
>JAPSHL010000365.1 GCA_031179905.1 Bacillus sp. (in: firmicutes)
CCTGCTTTAGAAACTCAACTAATGAAGACTCTGAATTATAAGTTCCTGTTGGGTTATTAGGACTGCAAACCCATACTACACTTGTATTTTCATCAATTTGCTCAAGCATAGCAGGAAGATCATGTTCACCTTTTGAAGTCAGTGGTATTTCTCTGACTTCAGCGCCGTCAACCACTGCGTTATGTTTGTATTGTCCAAATGTGTGACTTGCCATGACTGTGTTTCTGCCAGGCTTAAGCAAAGCTCTGGAAATCATTAAGATAAGATCATCAGATCCGTTTCCGAGTATCAACTCTTGTGGAGATACTTGAAGGAACTCTGCTAGTGCGTTTCGCAAGTTTGTAGCATACCCATCTGGGTATAATGCAAAAGAACCGTCTACTTTTTTCAGCTCTTCCAATACTTTCGGTGAGCTGCCAAAAGGATTCTCATTTGAAGCAAGTTTAACTATTTTTTCAAGATTAAATTCTCGTTTTACTTCCTCAATTGTTCTGCCAGGCTGATATGCTGTAAGATTCAGCAACTGCTCTTTCCATTTCATTAACATTCACCTCTAGTAATTGTATTGTCCTAAATTAGTATTAGTTTTCTTTAAGGTCTGGTCTTAATTGAATTGCTTTTTCTAAGTATACATGGTGGATATCCTTTTGTGCGCTATCTGTATTAACATGCATCATTATGCGGATACACTTTTTTAATGAATTGGGCACATCAATTTCCTTCATACACATGACTGGTACATATGTCCAGCCTTCTTGAAGGCGAATCACTTTAGCAGGAAAGGCGGACTTCAAATCGTCCGTTACGGAAACGAAGACAGAGGCAACATCATCAGCTATTATCGCATTCTTTCTTATCATTTCCTTCACAAGTCTTTCAGCTGCATCCAGAATCACTGTTTCTTCGTCCACTTCAACTGTGATTGCTCCCCGTATTCCTCTAATCATGATTTATTCTCCCTTGAATATATGTAGTTCTTCTCTTAATTCTCGTTCTTCCATTTGAACAATGACAGGACTGCCGATTTTCTCGAGCAGCACGAAATGAACGGTTCCTTTTACGGATTTTTTGTCCTGTTTCATGCGGTCTATTAATGCTTGAATGCTTAATGTGCTTGGTATTTCTGTTGCATATCCTAATGTTTGAAGCCATTGTCTGAAGCGGTTAATATCGAAATCTATACCGAGCTTCTTTTCACTTAAATGCAACGCAAACAGCATACCAATTACGACCGCTTCACCGTGGGACATATTTCCATATCCCATTTCTCCTTCTATCGCATGACCCAAAGTATGGCCGAAATTAAGGTATGCACGAACATTCGCTTCCTTTTCATCCTGGGCAACGATATTGCTTTTTACTAGAATACCTTTTTCCAATAGAACTGCCCATTGTTCTTCCGGTACACCCGCTAAATCTGTAATGTCTTTGAGCAGAGATTCATAAAATTCAACATTGCTTATTAGTGCATGCTTCATCACTTCACCAAAGCCAGATCTGAGCTCCATCACAGGCAGTGTTGAGATATAGCTGGTTTCATAAAAAACTGCCTCGGGCTGATAAAATGCCCCTATCATGTTTTTACCGAGAGGATGGTTAATCGCCACCTTCCCGCCAACTGCACTGTCATGGGCTAGTATCGTCGTCGGAACCTGGATAAATGGTATTCCCCTCATAAAGGACGAAGCGACAAACCCAGCGAGATCGCCGACAGCTCCGCCGCCAAAAGCTATAATTAGAGATTTCCTGTCAAGCTTCTCTTCAAGTGCAAAGCTGTGGCAGCCATAAAATACATCAAATGTTTTCGCATGTTCTCCTGCTGGCACAATATGGGAGACAACTGGAAAAGCTGTTATCTCCTTTTGAAGTGCTGTTAAATGAAGTCTTCCAACAGTCTCATCTGTAATGATAAGTATTTTTGTACAATTCGGAAAATGTTCTTGTAAAAACGCATTCAACTGTGTGACCGTATTATCACCGATAATAACAGGGTACGTTTTAGAGCCTGCATCAACATGAACTGTTTTCATTAAAATTCCCTCGCATATTGACGATGCTTCTCAATATTTTCAAGCAAACCGTCAAATCGGTCAGAATAAAACTGATCAACAATGGCACATGCTAGCTCCCATGCAACAGCACTTTCCGCA
>JAPSHL010000163.1 GCA_031179905.1 Bacillus sp. (in: firmicutes)
GCTAGGCTAAGTGTGTGGCGACCCTTGATTCCTTATCAAAAATCGAAGATTTACTAGATGTATAAGAAAATAAAAAAGCTTGTGAAGAAATAAAGGTACCTTTCTCCACAAGCTGGAAGCTGCCAAGCTTGGCAGCTTTTTTTATCATTCTATCACAGGAATTAAACCTGCAGATGTAAGAACAGTATTATTGAAGGATATTTCGCACATTGTTAAAATAAGGATATAAAGTAAACGAATACAAAAAAAGTATGTTGCTTTAGACAGAAGAATAAAAACACGGGCTCTGTTTGAGTCTTTTTTTCATGTTCCAGAAAAGTAAAAAGGAGAGTAACGCAATGAAACTTGCTTCCAAACATTATAAAAGTAATAACCTGACTTTTATAATCAGATCTGCTGAAGAGAAAGATGCAGCAAGCTTGTCGAAAATAAGACTGCAAATAGACGGTGAAACGGAGAATATGGATAGAGAAAAAGGGGAGGGATTTTTAGATGAAGCAGCATTCAAGGGTGTGATAGCTGCAGATAGTGCTGCTAATAACAGCTTGTTTTTAATAGTAGAAACGGCGGGTGGGAGACTCGTCGGCTTTTCTAGATGCGAGGGCGGCATCCTCAAAAGAACTTCCCATCGTGCTGAGTTTGGAGTTTGTGTCTTGAAGGAGTTTTGGGGTTATGGAATTGGCAGTTTATTGTTAAAAAACTCAATAGAGTGGGCAGACAGTATTCCGTTGAAAAAACTGTCATTACATGTTCTCGAAACTAATCATAAAGCGGTCAGTTTATATACTAAGCACGGTTTTGAAATAGAAGGAATTTTAAAGAATGATAAACGGTTAGCTGATGGGCAGTTTTACAGCACTATCGTGATGGGAAGGTATCATAATACGAACAGGTGCTAAGTTAAATGGAAGAGATATTTGGAGAGAGAATCCCGACACTAAAGTATCGGTACCGAAAAGCTGTGTATGCCGTCATTATTTTAAAAGAAAAACTGCTGACAGTCATAAATCCTCGAGGACATTATTTCCTGCCTGGCGGCGGAATAAATAAGGCAGAAACGAATCTGCAGTGTTTGGAGAGAGAAATACTGGAAGAAACGGGTTATAGAATAGAAAAAGCAGAATATATAGGAAGTGCCAGCTTGTATTTCCACTCTCCAAGTGACGGTCCTATACATAATGACGCTAGCTTTTATTTTGTTTCACTATCTGAACAAAAGGAAAAGCCTCTTGAACAGGATTATACGGTGGAATGGAGTGATATCGCTGTTTGTGAAAACTACTTGCATCATGCACACCACGTTTGGGCTGTTCTCAAAAGCAGGAAGGAAATCCAATAACGTATTCCTCCTAGCAGGAGATCTCAAATACACTATTAAAAATATATGTTTCGCGGCTGACAAAAAACTTTTGGATTTTCATGAATAATATGGTATAGAATCGGAAATCCGACAAATACTAATTCTGCCGAAAAAAATTTCCCAAGCGTTTTGAAGGAGCATATTAAGATGAAAAATGATAAATTGACCTCTGTAGAACTTGGAGCTTTATGGACCACCTATCATAAAAAAACAATGATTCTGCGAGTATTGGAGCATCTTATCCAACATGCGGAAGACAATAAGGCGAAAAGCTTAATGTCCGGTTTATATGAAAAGTTGGAAGAGAAAGTAGCAGAAATGGAAATCATGATGAAAAATAGTGGTGCGGCTAAACCATCCGGCTTTACTAAGGAAGACCTTAATGAAAATGCACCTGCTTTGTTCACAAATGGTTTTGATGTAATGTTTTGCCGGATTTTAAAGGAAATAAGCATGGGGATGTATGTACTCCACACCACAATATCCTATCGAGATGAAATAATCAATTTTTATCGGGATTTAACGGAAATTACTCATGTGTATTACCGTCACTTTACAGATTATTTGCTGAAACAGGGTTTTCTTCAGCTGCCGATAACTATTAAGATGCCAAATACAATCGACTATATCACTGATACTTCCTACATGAAAGGCACCAATCTTTTAGGGCAAAAAAGACAATTAAACACGGTCGAATATGGATTGCTTCAACATTCTGTTGAAATAAATCTGATTGGCATGCAGCTGATGAAAGCATTCGCTCAATGCTCTAATGATAAAGAGGTAAAACAATATTTTACAAAGGGTCAGCAGCTTTCGGAAGAAATATTGCAAGGAACAGAAAAAACATTAGTGGAAAATAACCTTCCTTCACCGACGGTACCTGGCGGGTTACTGACATCATCGGTAGAGGCGCCTTTTTCTGAAAGACTTATGCTGTACTGTACTTATTTATTAGGGGGATTCAGCATCGGCGGGCAAGGTTTCAGCTCCGTATTTATATTGCGTAACGATGTTATTGCCAAATCTGCCATCTATGCGAAGGACGCATTTGAATATACGATGGAGGGGGCAAAACTTATGATGGAAAAGGGCTGGCTGGAAGAACCTCCAAAAATGGAACTTTAAAATGTTTGGATATAAAAAGGCTATCTTCAATTATTAGAAGATAGCCTTATTCCATATTATGAAGTTTTTTAGCGAATTACATTGCTAGATTGACCAGCCAATTGTGATTGAGCTGTTGCAACTAATCGCTTTGTAATTTCTCCACCAACAGAACCATTGGCACGGGATACTGTTTCAGCACCAAGCTGAACACCAAACTCTTGGGCGATTTCATACTTCATTTGTTCTAATGCCGATTCAGCACCAGGTACAAGAAGATTATTACTGTTGTTACCATTACTGCTATTTGCCATTGTATTCACCTCCTTGACTATATGATGTACTCCTTCAGATAGAAGCATGTATTATAAATTCTGGAAGAATATTAGCTTACAAAGATCATTTTCTTCACGATTTTAACGGGATTTTAAATACTAACAATAAAAAAATAATGACTACTGTAGAGAGAAAATAGCTAATTAATGGCCGATTGTGATGGAGGCGAAGCATTAAGTACATGACCGTATAAAAAAGGATTTCCATCCAAACTTTATAGCCATTGATTAACTCAATTCGATTAAAACACAAAAAAAGTGATTCAATCAAGAATGAACCAACAATCCATTGCAGAATGTACTTCCCTTGCTTAGAGAAACTTCTATTAATAGGGTAGTTTGACAAGTACAGCAGCGTGATGGCCGGCAGATTGATAAAACTATGCAACAGGTCGACAATAATGGGATAATCTTGAAAAATATCAGGTTTGTATTTCCAAAGGAACTTATCCCTGCAGAGTAGATTGTATAATAAGTCACAGATGATAACATACATGATAGTTAGATGATAGTGGTGGATTTTTTGCCAAGCTTTTTGGAAAAAGCAGACTGATATAAGAATAATGGATAGCAGAAGATGCATTTTATAACTCCCATCACCTATAAAAAATCAGGTCTTAATCTTTAATCTCCTTGAATATATTTTCATAAATTAGCGTTAATTATTCATAAGTCTGTTATCTATATTTGATTCAAGTAAAAAAAAGGAAATTGTACAGCTTCTGTCGAATAATAAAAATTGCCTTTTTGATATAGAAAAATTACTTGAAAGGAGAAAGTTGGTGAATTATGACCAGCCAGATGCTTCGCAAAAGTAAATCTGAAAAGAAATTGGAAACATTATCAGTACCCATTAATAAGTTTCTGCCATATGTTGAGGCAGAAAAACATATTGAAATTCGTTCAAAGGAAGAAATTGTAAATCGAATTATCCCTTTGACTTTAGCTGCTGCGAAAGCATTGGGAGCGCCTGCTGACTATTTAGCAGAAACAATTAAAGAATTTCAGGCAGAAGCACTGTTTACTAATGAAGAACAGCAATTTATGAATGCAGCAACTATACAACAAGAGCAGGACAAAATTAATTTTTCGTGGAAGCTTGAATGCATTTGGGTGATGCTTTGGGCGATTGATCTCATTCCTGAATTAGGAATGGCTGATCAAACATGTGATGTCGATCTGTTATTGGATATTGTTCTGAAAAGTTCACGGAGGGAGCTGCTTGATCAAGCTACTGTAAAGCCAAAGCATCTAATTTTAGATGAGCTCGATTTTATTTATCGTGCACATTGGGCAGTCCGCGATGCTCAGCTGAACGGAACAGAAGTCCCAGCTGCTTTAGATGAAGGAGTTGTTTATGAAAGACATTATGCATTAAATTGGCTTATACATTACATGAATCAGACATGGGATGAGATAAGCACAGATACATAAAATCCAGCTGCCTTGTGCAAGCTGGATTTCCATTAGCATAGGTGAAATATTGCATTATAATTTGATGGCTCATCCATATTGTTAGGAGTTTTTAATTAACAATTTTATTGATACCGTTTTCTTGAATGTATTTTCATGTTTGTACATTATTTCCTAAAGAACATACACGTGAAAGATTGGTTTTTTAAGAGTAAGGAGGAAAAAATATTTGAAAGGTTATGGTTATAATATTGCTTCTATATTAATGATGGGAATTGGGCCATTAATTGCGAAGTTTGGACTCCAAACCATTTCAGCCAGTGCAGCAGCATTTATAAATGCTTGTACAATTGTTGCTGCAAGTTTTCTTTGGGGAATTCTTCATAAAGAACCGGTTAAATTCTACGTTTCAAAGGATATGACATTGTTGTCCATATGTAATGTGCTTGGCGTATTATTTATGTATGTCAGCTTAAGTTTACTTTCACCTGTACAGATAGGGTTTCTTGGCAGGTTTTACACGGTGTTTGCTGTGTTGTTATCGTTCCTTGTTTTAAAAGAAAAAATCTCGAAAACAGAATGGGTGCTCGTTCTCCTTGCTGTTGGAGGAACTTTTATGTTTATAACACCAAAAGACAGCGGAAGTCTTTCAGTTGTGGGTGTCGTTTGTGCTATCCTGTATACATTCTTCTTTGCCTTATGCAATGTCCTTATAAAGTGGAAGATGGAGAAAGGCAGAAATTCTAACGCTATCCTTTTTACAAACAGCTTGTGGACATTAACACTTCTGGCCATTTACCTGCTGGTTCTTCCAGAAAACTGGCAAGTATCTCCCGCAAGTGTTTCCCTTACTGCTACCGCTTCACTCATGACAGGGTTTTTAGGGACATTATTTTTGTATGAAGCACTTAAACGAATCCGTTTTTCGATTGCGAATGTTATGAGAGCGGCAAGTCCAGTTATTCTCGCATTAGTCTCCTATCCATTCTTTCCTGTTCCGATGACAGCAATGAATATAATCGGAGCAGTCATTCTTCTAGCCTCTATCATTCTTATTGGTATCACTGATTATAAAAAGCGAAGACTGGATAGTATGGCCGATTAACCTTTTATCTTTTAAGGAGATTTACAATGAAAAAAATAATCCGAAATCAGGCCAATCTAATTATTTTGGCACATGAGATTTATGGGATAAATGAGCATATGAAGTTTTGCTGTGAACGATTAGCACAAGCGGGATTTGATGTCGTTTGTCCTAATCTACTGAATATCCCCAAAATTTTTTCTTATTCGGAGGAAGAAGAAGCTTATACTCACTTTTTTACTAACTGCAGGTTTGAATCAATTGCAGCTGATTTTAATGAATTAACAGCAAAATATAAAAGCAGCTATGAAAAAATTTTTATTGTCGGATTCAGTGTTGGTGCTACAGCTGCGTGGCTAGGCAGTACAATAAAGGACATTAATGGTGCAGTTTGTTTTTATGGTTCAAGAATAAGAGACTATACAGAATTGGAGCCCAATTGTCCTGTATTGCTGTTTTTTCCAGAGAAAGAACAGTCATTTGATGTTAATATTTTGATAAATCAATTAGCAGCTAAAAAAGTGGAGAAAGTTCAGATGAATGGAAAGCATGGTTTTTGTGACCCTTATTCTCTAAATTACAAAGAGGATAACGCAGAGACAGCTTGGGGTTTAATGCTTGCATTTTTACAGGCTATTTAATGGGATGAGGATATTTTTTCCTAGTGTAAAAAATTAGTTTTAGTACGATATAGAAATAGATAACAAAGATTAATGCCTTCATTGTTATCACTATTGTATTTTGCCTTAAAAGAACGGGGACTAGCGTTCTTTTAAGGCTTTTTACTTGTATAGTAAATAATTCGCTTTTACATAAATAATTTGTTGCAAGTCAACAATAACTGGTAGTGAAAAGGAGGGGGAAAATGAGCAAAAACAAAGATACAACGAGCGAAGGATTGAATCAAATTTTTGAAATTATTAACGCTAAAGGTGATATCGGAGAAATAAAAAAGATATTAGCTGACACTTCATCTGAGGACGAATTAAATTCTGACTCCAGCATAGATTAACTACTTTTAATGGAGCTGCATTCCAATTGGAATGTGGTTTTTATTTATGCATTGCATCATAATTATTAATGTAATCTTAAGTACTATGTTCTATCATTTGTATGAAGCTATCGTTTATTACGGGCTGATTAATCGGTCCCATGATACGATTTGGAATGGTTTAATTTTTTATGTTCAATAAATTATACTAGGAGTCATCTATTCATGTTCTATTCGATGTTGATGTTTATTATTGCAGGCTTGGCTGAAATAGGAGGCGGTTATCTAATTTGGCTATGGTTGAGAGAGGGCAAGCCCATATCTTTCGGCCTGTTTGGGGCTATAGTACTTATATTATACGGTGTCATTGCAACCTTTCAAACGTTTCCGTCCTTTGGCAAGGTTTATGCTGCTTATGGAGGAGTCTTTATTATACTTTCTGTACTATGGGGATGGGGAGTCGACAAAAAAACACCTGATTTTTATGATTGGCTTGGCGCATGTATTTGTTTGCTTGGAGCGGGAATTATTTTGTTCGCCCCCCGCTCTTAATGAATAAACTGCAGCTTCCGAATTGGAAGCTGCAGTTTGAAAATTACGGAAGTATATTACCAGCTCCGCGGAATATTTCATACCATTCTTCACGAGTTAATTGAATTTCACTCGCTTTAATGCAGTCCTTCAATCGTGTTTCATTCATTGTGCCGATCACTGGCTGCATTTTCGCTGGATGGCGTAACAGCCATGCAATGGCAATTGTCGTATTGCTGACGTTGTATTTTTCAGCAATTTCATTGATTTTTTGATTTAATTCTGGAAATTTATCATTGTCCAAAAATACTCCTTCAAAAAAACCATACTGGAATGGAGACCAAGGCTGGATTGTAATATCATGCAATCGGCAAAAATCAAGAATTCCACCGTCTCTATTAACTGCTGCTTCGTTTTCCATATTAACGTTGAAACCGCTTGAAATCATCGTGGCATTAGTGATGCTTAATTGAAGCTGGTTCGCAACAATCGGCTGTTTCACATACTTTTGCAACAATTGAATTTGCATTGGATTTTGATTGGATACACCAAAATGGCGAACTTTTCCTGAGCTTTCAAGGATATCAAAAGCTTCAGCTACTTCTTCTGGTTCCACCAGTGTATCTGGACGATGTAAAAGCAGAATATCAAGGTATTCTGTGTTCAATCGTTTTAAAATGCCATCAACAGAAGTGAGAATATGTTCTTTTGAGAAATCAAACATTCCTTTGCGAATACCACATTTAGATTGAAGAATAATATTTTCCCGGATAGTTGGATTCATATGTATTGCATCAGCGAAAATCTCCTCACAGCTTCCGCCTCCATATATATCTGCATGATCAAAGAAATTTGCTCCTTGCTCTAACGCCGTTTGAATAAAATGCTCAGCTTCTGGCTTTTCAAGCGAATTGATACGCATACAGCCGACAGAAACAACCGGCACTTCTAAACTTGTTGATCCAAGCTTCATTGTTCTCATGATTTTTCCCCCTATATGGTTTAGTCCACGTACATTACAGAATGTCCCATGTGCCTAAATTGAATTATAAATGAGAGCGATTTCACCGTCAACTTTAGAGGTTTAAAAATGATATTGGCACTTCCGAAAATGCAAAACGGTCATATTCTAATATAAGCTGCGTGGAGCGGATTTTTTTAAAAAAGGAGGAAGCTGATTGGAAGCTTCAACTAAAAGCATTACACTTTGTATGATTGTAAAAAACGAATCAAAAATTATAGAAAGATGTCTAGATTCAACCTCAGCTATAATTGATGCCTTATCTA
>JAPSHL010000017.1 GCA_031179905.1 Bacillus sp. (in: firmicutes)
AATAGAATATTTCCATCATCTGCAGCATAGTTAGAAGTTTCCACCATTAGCCTAAAATAATAGCACCAAGTTCATGGCGCGGGTTAACTGCAAAGGAATCCCCAAAGTTTCTTTAAGCTTTGCTGAAGAAAAATTGCTGATATGAAAGAGCATCAATTTTTCAGAAAAGGGAGATACTTTAGATGCTGTGATATTAAATTGACTTGGCATTGTCATTGGCAAGTCTTCTGCCTTGGAAGACGTTTTGAAAGATCTACATCCATTTCTGTAAATCCGATAGGAAGCGGTATGTTCTTTGCTTAATAAAAATCCAAACATGATCAAGATTTATAATTTATTGGCCTCAATACAACACTATCTTAATTTATAATCTTGATTCTTTTGTCTTCCACATTTGTTAAGAAATACTGAAATATGCGTGGGACATGGTGTTTATATAAAACTTCCATAGTTTCCTTGTTCAGCACTTGTTAGCGGTGCCTTATTATTCTTCGTCATAAATATTTTCTCCTATCAGAACGGGTACTTCGGTCAGATATTGTCTAAAAAAGTTTTTCCTGTATGTCTGATTTTTATGCAGGATATTACAATCTTTTCCTATTTTTTTGTAAAAAGGGCAGGAATATATGCTAGAATGAGCGAAATGACATGGACGGAAGCTATAATCGGGAGAAATATTTCCGAATTGTTTAAACTTCCGTAATCAGTGTTAATAGGAGGGGTAATATGATCGAGGTGCAAGGCAAATTCAACAGCGCCAAAGTTTTTACAGATAAAGTCGAAGAGACGGCCATGTCTCAGATTCAGGAACTCTGTGATCAGGAATTTACGTCAGGAACAAAAATAAGAATCATGCCCGATACCCATGCAGGGGCTGGCTGTACAATTGGGACAACAATGACAATAACAGATAAAATTGTTCCAAACCTAGTCGGGGTTGGTTGATGTTGGCCCAGACTTTAAACTACTCGCTCAATTGCTGGAACCCCTCATAATAGGGCAATCAGCAGCCAGAGGCTGTGGCGACATAGTCAAATGGTTCAGAGACTTGCGCGCTAGTGGCAGATTTACGTGCAGAATTATCATCAGTATTTGGATTTGTACACGCAGCAATAAGAAGTGCAATCGACTAGATAATTAATACGGCGAGCCTGCGATAGGAGCTGCTTAACTCCCATAACCGCAGAGAAGGTATAGTCCAAACCCTAAGTAATTAGGGGGTAAATGTGACATCGGCTGCGGCATGGAAGTTGCAGTCATTAATAAGAATAAAACAGAAGTAAACTTCGATAAATTAGATGAAATCATCCGCAAACATATTCCAAGCGGATTTGGGACAAGGGAAAGCAGCCAGTTCCATCCATATTCGAAAAGAATAGATTTTCGTAATGTAGTCGCTCCGTTTAATTTGAGAAGAGCAAAATCCTCAGTTGGAACCTTGGGTGGAGGCAATCATTTCATCGAATTGAACGAATTGGACGATAAAATCGTGCTCGTCATCCACTCTGGTTCGAGAAATTTAGGTAAGGTAATTGCCGAGCATTATCAAAATCTAGCTTATAATGAACTGCTGAGTTTGCAGGAAGATCGCCAAAATCTGATTAATGAACTGAAAGCAGAGGGCAGAGAAAGGGAAATTGAGGAGGCGTTGAAAAGCCTTAAAGGTTCTTATGTCAAAAAGGATCTTGCTTATCTTCAAGGCAGAGGCTTTGACCATTATATGAATGATATGAAGATAGCTCAGCATTATGCACTTTTAAACCGTAAAGCTATGGTTGAGGAGATCACTACCCGCATGAACTGGGAAATAGCTGACAACTTTACGACGATTCACAATTATATTGATATGGATCAAATGATTCTTAGAAAAGGAGCAATCTCTGCTAGAAAAGGTGAAAAAGTAATTATTCCGATGAATATGCGAGATGGCAGTCTTATTGCAATTGGAAAGGGCAATCAGGAATGGAATGAATCAGCCCCACATGGTGCAGGCAGATTAATGTCAAGGTCAAAAGCAAAAGAGCTAGTATCATTGGCAGAGTTTAAAGATATGATGAAGGATGTTTGGACAACCTCTGTAAATGAAAGCACAATAGATGAAAGTCCGATGGCTTATAAGCCAATGGAGGAAATTGTAAAATATACGGACGATACCATTGAAATTATAAAGGTTATTAAACCGCTGTATAATTTTAAGGCCAATTAATAACAGTGAAAAAGAAGGATCGCTGAAAAATCCTTCTTTTTTCATTGGGAGAAGGCATACCAAGCTGACCCTCAAAAAAACACATCCACAATCAATATGCCTAATCCGATCAAAAAGATAATCATCTATTTTTCTCTCCCTTCATTAAGGAATACTACATCATATGATATAAGTGAAAAAACTAACGTAGCGATTTGGAATTTTTACTAAAAACACATAAATCCATTAAATAAAAAAGCAATTGTATGGATTATTTGTATCGCCATTATTTATGCCATTCATACTTAGATTAGTTGTATGTAGGAATTTTTAAGGAGAAATTCATGAAGAGGTTGCCGCTGATTAGCACCTAAAAGAAGTATAGATGCTAACCAGGGCACTTGTTTATCTGCTTGTTCTTTGTTCTACTTGCTGACATACTTCATCAGCAGAAAGGCCGTTTGCCTCAATAACTGAGCCTTGCATTTGTGTGTCTTGCATACCCATAACATTGGAATCAATTCCTGAGACAACACAGCAATCGCAGTTTTGTGCATCTGACTCTTGCTTTAGATCAATTACCTCATGCCCTTTTTCGCGGAGAGCCTCTGAAATATTTGTTAGTGATTGTTCTACACCGATTCTTGCCATATGTAACACCTCCTCTTCAGAAAATAGCTTTCCTTAAGGAACAGGAATTATTCTTCGTAAATATAGACTGAAAAATCTGACATCTACAGGGGGGATTTCTAGATAATTAGCAGAATAAGGATATATACTGGCATGAAAAATAATTGAATGGTGGTGGCAATATAATCAATAAACCAATTGTGGAAAAATATCAGCAAGAACATCAAGAAGAAGTGGTGGACGTGATAGTAACTATCCAGCAAACAGAATACAGTATTCCTATCACAAAAGAAGACCAACCCGACTTATTAATGATAGAAACATTTTATCAAAGGGGGAAAGGGAACTTTTGGGTTGCTCGGTGTCAGGATAAGGTAGTGGGAACAATCGCTTTGCTCGATATCGGGAACAGTCAAGCTGCCTTAAGAAAAATGTTCGTTCATAAAGAATTTAGAGGTTCAACCTATAAAACGGCAAGTCTTTTGCTAAGAAATGCCTTAGCTTGGGCACAGCAGCAGGATGTTTTAGAAGTCTTTCTCGGAACGACGCCTCAGTTTTTAGCAGCTCATCGTTTCTATGAAAAGAACAAATTTACAAGTATTGAGATGGCCGAACTGCCTAAATCCTTTCCTCTTATGGAGGTAGATAAGAAGTTTTATAAGTATCAGTTAGAAAAGCAGGCGATTTAAGAAGCTGCCGGAATTTGGCGGCAGCTTTTCTTTTTATAGTTGGACAGACTGAGCAGACTGCCGTTTAAAAGCAGAGAGAACCAGAATGACACCGATTATGCATGCTGCACCGAACCATTGAAATAAACCAAACGGCATGTTCAGCCAAAAGACAGTTGTTAATACAGCAGTTAAAGGTTCGATGCTTCCTAACAAGCTAGATTCCTTCGGTAAAAGAGTCTCCAGGCTTTTGATGTAGAACCAAAAGGCAATCATTGTGCCAAACAAAATAACAAATACTATATAAACAACTGCTGCTGCAGACAGTTGAGCAGGTGCTGTTTTCCAAATAGGGTCCATTATATTTAAGCAAAATCCCCCGATAATCATCGCCCAGCCGACAACTACCATTGAATCAAACTGTTTCAGCAAGCGTCCGGCACTTAATGTATAAAAAGCCGCCGCTATTCCAGAAAGAACACCCCAAAAAATAGCTGGAACAGGAACAGACAGCTCGGACAACGAACCGTTTGTCAGTAAAAGAAAACAACCCCCTAATGCAAGTGCGGCAGTATATCCATCAATCCTAGACAGTCGTGCTTTTTTTGTTAAAAGATAATAGATCATAATGATGACAGGTGCTAAATACTGGAGCAATGTTGCAACAGCTGCATTCCCATAATCGATTGCGGCCATATATGTATATTGAACAGCCAGCATACCGAAAAGGGAAAAAGTAATCAGCCTGACAACTGTCCTTTTGTTTTTCCATACAGCGATTACTTGGCTGCGGTTTTTGCTCAAACATGCAAGTAAGAGCAGTATAGAGCCCGATAGGAGCAGCCTTATAACAACAAGCCAATTTACGTTTATACTGTAAACTTGAAAAAGTATTTGGGCAACAGTACCACCGACTCCCCAAAATGCTGCACCTGTAATCACAAAAAACAACCCTCTATTTCTCTCTCTATTCATTATTCATCCGCCTTTTTATAAAGATATTGTTATAATAAAGTAATAAATGGTGGAAAAATACGATAATAGACTGAAAAAATATCAATATATGGAGGTCGTCATGCAAATCAGTCATTTCCCTATAGGTGAAGATTTAAAAGAGCTCACAGAGCATCTTACTGTTTTTTTGCCTGTTGCTTGCTACGAAACGACAATTAGCAAAAACACGTATGGTCATATTCCGCTTCATTGGCATGATGAGCTGCAGTTTGTATATATGCAAAAGGGCACAGCCAATTTCTCGATAAATGGGGACAATGTAGTGCTAAGAGAGTGCTGCGGCCTTTTTATTAACAGTGGTATGCTGCATATGGCAGAGGAAAAAACGCAAGGTGCATCCTATATATGCCTTAATGTTGCAGCTAACTTTATTCTTACACAGGAACTTTATTCACATTATGTATATCCATATGTTCAAGCAAGCAATCTTCCATACGTTTACATAGAAGGAAATCAAGATTGGGGAAGAATCATCCTCGATGCTATTTTAACAATCAAGGAGCTGCTTCAGAAAAAACAGCCTTATTTTGAGATTGATATTAGTGTTCAGCTCTCTTTGCTGTGGAAAAGCTTTATGAAAAATGGACTTCCACCTGCAGTTAACAAGGCGGAGTCTATTAAGAATGAAAGAATGAAACAAATGCTCGATTGGATCCATCATCATTATGAGGAGAAAATAAAGCTGGCGGATATTGCGGCAGCAGGCTATTTGAGCCGTTCAGAATGCTGCCGATATTTTCAACGAATTTTAAAGCGTTCACCGTTTAACTATCTGGAGCATTATCGTATTCAAAAGAGCCTGTTATTGCTTCAGAACGAGGAAACCAATATTACCGAAGTTGCTTATCGGGTTGGCTTCAGCAGCACAAGCTATTTTATTCATAAGTTTCGCAAAGAAATGAATATGACTCCATTAGCATACAAAAAACAGAAGCAGAACAAAGGTTGAAGTAATTCCAATCCTCTATCAACTATATCTTTAATGAATATGCAATAATAAAAAATGGAGAACAGAGGAGGAAAAGCATATGAAAAAGGTAATGTCTTTGAACAAGCTTATAGGCAAGCCGATCAGTAACTATAATTCCGTTTCTGCTAATTACACGAAGTTAATGAGAACAGAGGAGCCTGTTACTATCGGTATTATCCATGTAGAGCCAGGGGGAATTATCGGCTATCATGACGCCCCGGTTGCCCAAGCTTTCATCGTTATGGAAGGAGAAGGCTGGATAAAAGGAGCAGACGGAAATAGGCAGATGCTGAATACAGGAGAGGGGGTTCTGTGGGATAAGGGGGAAGGTCATGAATCTGGCAGTGAGCAAGGCATGACTGTCCTTGTCCTTCAAGGGGAAAACCTTACAGAACAGAAAATAGGAGAGTGACAAAATGCAAAAATTAAATGAAAGTTTTCGGCAGCGAATCGGCTTCCCTCATAAGGAAACAATAACATTACAAAATCTGGAACTAGTGTTGGAAAAGATGGCTAAAACTGTCCCTTTTGAAAATACAGCTATTATAGAAGGGAGAACAGGTGAAATTTCTTCCGATTATTTACAAGACAAAATCATTGAGCGCCGTGAAGGGGGTCTTTGTTATGACTTAAATTCCCTCCTTTACTTATTTTTACGTGAAAATGGATTAGAAGTATCTATAATAAAAGGAATTACATTTGATCCTGCCAATCAAACTTGGAGCAAGACTGGAGCTACTCATGCAACCATTCTTCTGGAAGTTAATGGACGACTGTATGTAGTGGATTCTGGATTTGGTGCTAATCTGCCGTTAAAACCTGTGCCGCTTGATGGAGAACTTATTCGTTCAGATAATGGAGAATTTAAGATAGTGCCCAAAGAGACGGAGCATGGAGATTATGTGTTATATGTCAAGTTAAAGGATAAAGATGAGGAATGGAGGCTTGGTTATGCTTTTAATTCAACCAAGGTATACCATGATGTCAAAGAATTAAATGAAATGCAAAGGATTATAGTTGAGCATCCAGAATCTCGATTTAATAAAAGTCCACTGCTTAGTTTGTTAACAGATAAGGGAAGCATTGTATTGACTAATAATTCATTTACAGAATGGTCTGATGGCACTAAGCAAAAGCAAGACATAGAATTTAAAGATTATAAATTAAAGGTTAAAGAAAGATTTGGAATAATGAGGTGACAGGATGCGGATGCATCCTGTTTTTTAATCATTAGGAAAGGCTTTGTCAAGAGTATTGGTGAATTGCTGCATATCAGCGTCAGCTTTTAGTGAATCGACATGGAAAGCATTTTCCTTTTTATGCCCTTTATCTGTTCTTATCCCCATCTGATCACCGTGCCCGTTTGCAATGACTCCTTCTCTTGGACCATCCTTATGCGATTCTGTCTCTACATGAATATTTTCTGCATCTCTTGGCACTTGTCATACCTCCATAGTGTTTGGTACTTTCTCTTGTTATTGTTACATGAATAAGCTGTTTTTATGAGAAGTGCGTCTTGTTAACGTAATAAAATCTTTTTTATTTTGTCATTTTTTTGTAATGGATTTGTCGACAAACACTTCTATAATGATAATATTGCCTTATAATAATGGAGGCAGAAGGAAAGAAATACATGAAAAGGACTGCCCTTAGCAAAAATAGAGAAAGGTGACAACATGAAAAAAATGATAACTACTGCAGTTATTGCGTTTGTTTTAAGTGGCTGCAGCATGGCACAACAAGATAATCAGCCGAAAGAGAAGGATACTAACCAAAATTCAACACAGCAGGAATCAGATAATCAAGAAACAAAGGAATGGACTGTTCCAGCTGAAAATCAAAATAAGGTGAAGGAAGAAGACGGGCATAAAGTCATTCAAAATCCTCAAAATATAATGGCGCTTGTCAACAAAGAATATTACTTGCCAAGTGACTATGAACCAAAAGATCTCGTAAGACCAGAAGTCTCGTTTTCATTTGGAGATGAGGACATCGAGAAAAGCTATATGAGAAAAGAAGCAGCAAATGCCCTTGCTGATATGTTTAATGAGGCTAAATCGGAAGGCATAATTCTTTACGCTTCATCAGGTTACAGGTCCTATGTGCGGCAATCAGCTGTTTTTGAGCAAGAGGTTGCAAATGTAGGGGAAGAAAAAGCAGAACAGGCTGTAGCTATTCCTGGGTCTAGTGAACATCAAAGTGGGTTAGCGATGGATATCACTTCAGAGGGGCAAAATTTCTTATTGACTGAAGAATTCGGTGAAGATAAGGAAGGCAAATGGTTAATGGAAAATGCTTATAAATTCGGATTTATTCTTCGTTACCCGAAAGATAAGGTTGATATTACCCAATACGAGTATGAGCCCTGGCATTACCGCTATGTTGGCAAAGATGCAGCTAAATTAATGACCGAGAAGGACTGGACATTGGAAGAGTATTTTGCCAATAGTTAATTTCTGTAATTATATCGCCTATGTCGGTAAGGAAGCAGCAGGCATTGGTTCACACTTTAATTAGATAAAGAAGAATAGGGTAAATGTTTTTACTTTGGAGACCTCCAGAGGCAATAAATCCAGGTAGTGCTGCTTGTCTATAGGTTTAATGCAGCTGTGAAATTTGGTCATACAAGTAAGTATTTATACTGATGTATCCTTTGGATCAATAAGCCATGAAAATATGGTGAAGTGCGGCTTTAGTACGGTTTTCATCAATTCGTTTTGGGTAAAAACTTATAGAGGTAAAACAGCTATTTAAACAGATTTGACAGAAATGTAAAATGGCACTAAAACTAGACTGTTTCATGTCGATATTAAGAATAATCAAGACGAACAAAGGTGATAAAATGCCACATACATTTACGAGAGAACAAGATGCTTTCCTGGCAGAAACGGTATTGAATCATATTCGTGAGGGCAGTACAGCAATTGCTGCCTTTGAAGAGGTTGCAGTTAAGTTGAATAAAACTGCAGCTACTTGCGGTTATCGATGGAACAATACAGTCAGGCACAATTATCGCGGAGCTTTCAGGCTTGCTAAAAAACAGAGATATGAACTGAAATACGCAAATAACGACAGTTGAGGCAAACTTTTAAATACAAGCCCAATTGAGAAAATGGAAAAGGCATCGAAAAACTCGATGCCTTTATTCTTCGTCGTTAATTTCATTATCGCCCGTTTCGTCTTCTCCAGGTTGATCTGTGCCTGGGTTGATTTCATCACAGCTGGGTCATTCCTTATCCCAAGGGAAGCAGCGAGTAGCAGGGCAAGCATTGTTTTGTGCATCCTTTGAAAACATCCTTTTATTATAAATAATTTTTAGCATTGTCCGGGACAGCTCAGTTATGCAGAACCATGTCTATGAAAAAGGTGGTATTTTAAATGGACATGAACCTTATTTTATTTTCTGATTGGTTTTTCCAATGTAATATTTCGACTTTAACAGCTGATAATTGCTCTACTACTAAGGTTTTTACATCAAATACTGCGGAGCGACAAAAGGTTCTATAAAGAACTCAGGAACTCTTTCAGCTGCAAATTCCGAAATTTCCTTGTCTCGCTCCTGAGCAAAAAGGTTTGTAATTCCGAAATTATCAGCTGATGCTGTTCTCTTGTTAATTTATAGAACAAGTTGGAACATTCCTTTCATAAAAGAAAATAGTCGTACTATACATTGGTTTGGAACTTTTTACTAGTTTTGCTTTTAGGACAACGTTTTTTCCAATTCAAAAAGGAGGCTGACAATTTCGCCAGCCTCCTTTTTTTATTTGTTTAAATTTACTACTTATTCATAACAGCAACATTCTTTTTGTTGACTTGCAATATATACCCAATTAAAGCACCGATAATGGCAGGGAATATCCAACCTAAACCAATACCGTACATTGGAAGAAAATCTGCTAAAAAGGAATCAAGTACGTTAATTTTAAATGCAGTTTCCTGCAGGCTGTCCACTAGGCTGACGATAAATGTAAACAATAAGCTTATTTGGTATACTGCTGGCCTTCCTTTGAAAAGTGGATGAAGGAAAGTCAAGAAAATAAGCACAATTGCTAGTGGATAAATAATTGTCAATACAGGTACAGAAATTGAAATTAGCTCCGTTAATCCGACATTGGCAATAACTGCACTGAATACAGATAAGCTGATTGCGATTGCTTTATACGAGATAGACGGGAACAGTTTATGGAAGTAGGTAGAACAAGATGTGATTAATCCAACGCTAGTAGTCAAACAAGCAACAGTAATCATTAATCCAAGCAATACTCCGCCGTACGTTCCGAAATAGTAGTCAGAGACCTGAGCCAATACTTCTCCGCCATTTTCTAAATAACCAAGCTTTTCTACACTAGAAGCACCCATAAACGAAAGGGCCGAATAAATAGCAGCGAGGATAACAGCAGCAATAGCTGTTGCCATCAAGCAAACCTTCATAATTTGGTTTCTGGTAGTGGCGCCTTTCTCGCGAATAGCATTGATAATAATAATACCAAACACAAAGGATGCAAGTGTGTCCATTGTCAAATATCCTTCTTTGAACCCGTTAAAGAAGGAGTTTGTCATATAATGCTCTGTTGGGGCTTGAAACTTCCCGATTGGGAAGATCACAGAAACAATTACCAAAATCCCGATAAATGTTAACTTAATTGGCGTTAAGAATCTGCCGACAATGTCTACAATTTTAGCTGGGTTCAGAGACAAAAAACAAGTGATTGCAAAAAACACAACCGTGAATAAAAGCAATGCAATACCGGCTGAACTTTCAGATACAAATGGCTTAACACCTATTTCAAAAGATACATTCCCTGTGCGCGGTATCGCGAATAAGGGACCAATTGCTAAATATAGAACAGTTGTAAAAATAATCCCGAAAAGTGGGTGTACTCGGCTCGCTAATGACTGCAAATCTTCTTTTCCGGAAAAACCGAAAGCTAATACACCGAGAAGAGGTAAGCCAACACCAGTTACGAGGAACCCTGCATTTGCTGACCAAATTTCACTGCCTGCTGATTGGCCAAGCATTGCTGGGAAAATAAGATTGCCTGCACCAAAAAATAGCGCAAATAACATCAGGCCAATGATAATGATAAATGAAAATGGTACTTTAGTTGACACGATAAAACCTCCAAAACTTAGATCAAATATAAAAGTTAACTACTTTTCGAAAATAATCATTACGGTTTTGGTAAAATCGTAAAGATAGCAATTTTCAAAAAATAATAGCCAAATGAAAAAATCACCAGATGCTGCCACTTTGTAAGTCTCAATGCTGTTCATTAACATATGTCTAACTTTTAAAGAATGATTTGTCTTAAGGGGCCTTGTCGGTCCTTTAGTATTTCTGAAAATTTCTGAAAATAATCGGAGACATTAAATCTATAAATCATACATTAAGCAGTGGAACATCGTGCTGACTTGGTAGGCTAAAAAAGCCAAAGATTTTGTTTTTTCTGTTAACTAGCTGCTGTCTTTTTTATAAACAACGTTCACTATGTTATAATATTAAAATTAAAATTTCAAGCATTTCTATAGAACTTTCGGTTTTCGGAGGATATCAACAACAGAGTCTGAAAGCGGTTGTCGCCCCATATAGCAAGGCATTAGGACAGTTGGGAAGGAAATGAAAGATTAGCAGTTGGAAAATGATAGTTTTATTGGATATTGTTTTTTATTCTATGATAAGATTTGAGAGGGAAAGGAGGGGAAAGAAATGGGACATATACATATAACAGCATGGTCGGTTGCTTTGATTCTTTTTGTCGTATCTTTGCTTTTGCATAAGAGCGGCAAGGAAAAAGGAAGTAAAATCGTTCATATGGTATTAAGACTGATGTACTTAGCTATCGTAGGCACAGGTGTGACGATGCTCACATACACTGGCCTTGATGTAATGCATACATTAAAAACATTAGTAGGTTTATGGGTGATTGCAATGCTTGAGATGATTGTAATCCGCACAAAAAAGGGCAGAAAAACATCTATATTATGGATTCAGTTTGTTGTCGCTCTTATTATTGTACTATATCTAGGATTTACTCTTTAAATAGTGAGAAAAAGCCTGCAGCACAAAAAATGCTGCAGGCTTTTTCCTGTCTTATCAATCTATTACTGTTCCGCTTTCCTGTAGTAACCTTTATCACGGTGATACAAAAGGATTGCGACTACTAATAAGCCTGCTGCAATCCAAATGGACGTTTTTCCAATATAAGTAGTTGAAAATGTTCCAAGCAAAGCACCAGTAAAAAAAGATAAGATGATTACGCCGAAATCGAAGAACTGCCGTTTTGCTTCCTTGTCATGTCCGACAAATGCTGCATATGCAGCCTGTGTAGCTGTTCGTAAATTTCCAGTTGTAATGGTCGAATTATAACCCCATTTATCAATTTTATTAAATGTGGAAATCTGTAAGGAAGATACAAAAGCGATGCTGACAGTGACAACCATATTCGGCACGCTTAACGGTAGAAAGCCCACAAAAACAAGTACGAGGAATTCAAGAATGAGTATCGAACGGCGATAGCTGTATAATACATGCCTTACATGCGGTATTTTTACTATTTCAGAAACGAGTACTCCTAATATGAAAGCAATGATAGGCGGTATATATAGAAGAGCGCCCTTCCATTCTCCGTTAGCAGCTTTAACAGCTAAAAGCACCATATTTCCTGTTTGGGCATTAGCAAATACTCCATCTCTGCTGACAAATGTATAAGCGTCAAGGAATCCCCCAACAACTGCGAGTATAAGGCCCATATAAATAGAATTGGAAGAAAGGGAGGGGATGGTTTTGAGTTTATCATGCATGTAAATTTCTCCTTTTCCTTTATATAGAATAATTTTTGCAGAAATTATAAAAATCTAGAATTGCAAGATATAGTTTACCATAACCATTTTGTTACAACCGAGAAACATCCAAAAATTTTATGACTTTTTATTCTCCTTGCTAAAATGACCTACTTTACAACGCTTATGCAGGAAAAGGAGAAAACGATAAAGAATTCTTTATAAAAGATGGTGTTTGAATCATGACCTGCTGCAGATTAGAGAAAGCGAAGTCATAATTGGTAGTTCTTTCTAATATAAAACATTATCTATATACAGAAAAAAATTCAAAGGGGGAGTAAATGGGAGGAAAATTGACAGGAAACAAGGAAGAGCCGACTCATTTTGTTTTGGTAAATACATAGATACGAAACAGAAAATGCAAAGAAAGGAAAGTCTATGGCAAATTTAAAATACAAGCAGGACGACGCAGCAAGTGTTTTGCTGGAAAAGAATGCATTAAAACACAAGTGGAATGAATATTTACTAATAAGTATTGTATTTGGCGGTTTTTTAATTTTTGGATTTTCGGAAAATATAAAAGGACCAGCAATCCCGCTTATTCAGGAAAATTTTAGTGCGAGTCAGACACAAATTGGTTTGCTTTTAGCATTAAATTCATTCGGTTATCTTCTTGCATGTTCTTATACATCGTGGATGTCAGATAAAATAGGAGTGAAATGGACAGGAACTGCAGCATTCCTTTTTATGGCATTATCAGGAGTGTTTATCTATCTGTCGGCAGGTTTTCCTTCACTGTCTGCTGCCTTTTTTGTTTTATATTTAGGGAATGGTATGCTAGAGATTGCCCTCGGTATTATGGCAGCTAGAATTTTCACAAAGAACACCGGCACAATGCTGAATATCTCTCATTTCTTTTATGGATTGAGCTCAACTGTCGCACCAATTTTTGCTGCATCTGTCATGGATTGGCATTGGGGAGGGGGGGAGCTTGGCTGGCGCGGCATGTATTTTCTTTTTTTAGCCTTATCTTTGCTGCCAATCATTCCGTCATTATTAAGTAAATTTCCAAGCGAAAGTAAGCAAGACGGAGACGGTGCTTCCTTTAAATCTCTAATAAGAGATCGAACCGCATGGTTGATTGTTGCCGTTCTTTCCTTAGGAGTTGTCTCTGAAATGGGGATAGGCGGCTGGCTGATTAATTTCTTAGTACAGGCTTACCAGTGGGATATAAAAGAAGCATCTAATATGCTGTCTTTGTTCTTTCTGTTTTTTATGCTGGCTCGGCTCCTGCTTGGTCCTGTAACAGACAAGATTGGCTTTGCGAAATCCATCATGATTTTCTCTGCCTTTTCCGGGCTCTGCAGTATCGCAGGCATCCTTATTGGCGAAAAAGGCTCTATTCTGTATGCCGTCTCTGGAATTGGCATCGCACTTGTATATCCAACGATTATGGCCTTACTTGCTAAACGATATCCAATAGGAACAGGGACAGCCATTACTTTTACCGTCACATTAATGGGGATAGCAAGCGTTATTGGAAATTTTTTGATTGGAATTATCATTGATACAGCTCGCATAATAGCAGACGCTTTTGGTGCTGCGGACAGTGAGATAATCGGTTTGAAATTTGGATATGGATTTATAGGCGTACTTGCACTATTGTGCTCTGTATGCTGCTATTTTTTGTATAGATCAACGGAAAACAAGAAAGAAATAATATGAATTTGTCCGTTTACACATTTATTTATTGACCTGAAATGCGTTTCATACAGTAAACTAAATGAAAATTAAGCTGTTACTTCAAGTAATCAATCATAATAGGGAAGCTTGTCTTTACAGCAGGATTACTAACAGAAAGCAGGGAATTAAAATGAAAGAAAAAAGTATTATTTTTTTTGATATAGATGGGACTTTGCTCACACATGAAAAGCAATTGCCTCAGACTGCTAAAAAGGCGATTTTCCAACTTAAAGAAAAAGGCCATGAAGTAGCGATTGCTACAGGCAGAGCGCCGTTTATGTTTGAAGATTTACGCAAGGAACTTGAAATTGATTCGTATATCAGCTACAACGGACAATATGTAGTTTTAAATGGGGATGTTATCTATAAGAACCCACTAAACATTCAGGCATTGGAAAAGCTTGCCGAAGCTGCATTGCTTAATGATCATCCGGTAGTGTATATGGACCACGAGGATATGAAAGCAAATGTGCCAGAGCATATCTTTATACAGGAAAGCATTCAAACACTGAAAATAGCCCATTTTCCAACACATGACCCTTTTTATTATAAAGACAGAGACTTATTCCAATCACTCCTATTCTGTCAAGTAGGTGAAGAGAAGCAATACGAGCAGGCCTTTGAAGATTTCGATTTTGTCAGATGGCATCCAGTGTCAGTTGACATCCTGCCAAAAGGAGGATCAAAAGCAAGAGGGATTGAAAAAATGACCGAAAAGCTTGGTATTGCTAAAGAGAACCAATATGCTTTTGGTGACGGAGAAAACGATCTGGAAATGCTCACAACCATTGTTAACAGTGTAGCAATGGGCAATGCAGAAGAGCATATAAAGGCAGCTGCCAAATATGTAACGAAATCGGTGGAAGAGGACGGCATAGTTCGTGGACTTCAGCTTGTAGGGCTGCTGTAAGCAAAAGTCTTCCCATTCCTTTGTATAATCTCATTCCTCCACGGAAAAAATAAGCAAAACTAACGTGGAGGAATATGCCTTGAATACAATCAAACCGATAAAAATAGGCTCACATAAATCAAGTCCGAGTCAACCGCTTAATTCAGCTGAAGTAGCAAAGCTTTGGGCAACCTATATGGGAAACAGCATGTCCAAGTGTATATTAAGCTATTACTTGCAGCATGTGGAAGACCAGGATATAAAAGCATTATTAAAGAATGCCTTAAACTTATCTGATGTTTTCTTAGAGACGACAAAGGAAATTTTTAAAAAAGATAAGATTCCCTTTCCAGTCGGATTCACTGATAAGGATGTCAACTTAAATGCGCCGAAATTATTTGAAGATGAATTTTATGTCCATTATTTAAAATATGCGGCCAAAGCAGGTCTGAGCATCTATCAAGTAGCCATTCCCCTCGTATACCGCGAGGATGTCCGGGATTTTTTCGTTTACTGTATGGATTCAACGATGCAACTAATGGAGCAAATTAAGATGATTCTTCTAAGTAAGGGCTTTATTATAAAACCGCCTCTTATACCAGTGCAAGACAGACCTGAATTTGCAAACGAAAATTTCCTGAATGGTTATATTGGGAAAGTTCGGCCGCTTCATGCAATGGAGATTACTCATCTTTATGATAATATCGAAAACAATGTCACAAGCAAAGCGCTTATTTTAGCTTTCGGTCAAGTTGCAAGGAAAGAAAAGGTGAAAAGCTTATTTGTAAGAGGGAAAGAAATGACTCATAAGAATCTGGAACGATATAAGCTTTTACTTCACGAAGAAAACCTGCCATCTCCAGCTTATTTAGACCATTTGGTGACGGCTTCGACGTTTGCGCCGTTTTCTGATAAGTTGATGCTTTTTCATAAAGTCGATATGTTTTCCATGAAAATAAGATCGTTTGGAAACTCCCTTGCCGTAAATGGCAGACACGATATCGGAGTTATGTACACGAAGTCGCTGATGAATATCATGATCTTTGTTTCCAACGGTGCGAAAATAATGATGGAAAACGGATGGATGGAAGAGCCGCCACATGCCATTAATCGTGATGATCTAACCAAACCTTAAATAGGGAGCAAAAGAAGGCATAACCTCCTTTTGCTCTTTTATTTGTAAAGAATATCGTCTTTTAATCCGCCAACCTTTGCTAAAGCTGTCTGGATGTCATTCTCTTCTACAGCGTAATGAGCAAGTGCGTCATGTAAATGTTTTACGATGGCATCAAAGTGTTCAGGCTGAATGTTCATACCTTCATGCGCTTTTGCCATTGACTTTCCTGTATATTGTTTCGGACCGCCTAATGCAAAGCTGATAAACTTTGTCTGATGACTGCGTTGTTTATCCATGTTTGTGTGTTCAAAAAAGTGACGCACCGATTCATCCTTTAATACTAAATCATTATAAAAATAATCAACTACTTTAGAAATCGCTTCTTCTCCGCCAACTTTTTCATATAGAGATTGATCCACGATAATAACCTCCCTTAATTCTACTATGTATAGATTAAACAAAAATACTATTTTTATCCTTTTTTTAAAAGAAAAAGGAGATAAAGAAAAAATAGCGAAATAAAGGGGAAAACTATTGGTAGGAAGTGAACAGTTTGGCGAAAAAAGGACATTTAGAAGTGATTAATTTATTAGAGCTGACAAAAGACAAGACAGAATATAGTAATTTCATCGTAAGTGAGGTAAATGACCATGCTCTCCGGATTGCTGTAATTGACGGGGAGTACCACTGGCATAAGCATGGGGATTGTGATGAACTTTTTATTGTATTAGAGGGAGAGCTGTTTATTGATTTAGAAAACAACAAAACAGTTTCTTTAAAGCCAGGTGATATGTTTACTGTCCCGGCGAACACGATGCATCGGACACGCTCACTGGAACGTACAGTTAACTTATGTTTTGAAAAAGCAAGTAACGATATAACGGGCTGATGAGCTGCATAGAATGACTAAGCAACGAAATAAAAGGTAATGCTTTCCTTCTTTACGGAAAGCATTTTTTAATAGGAAGGGGAAAACAAGATGAATCTTGGATTAATTCGGCATGGAAGCACAGCTTGGAATAAAGAAGGCAGGGCACAAGGAAGCAGTGATATTCCTTTAGATGAAGAGGGATTGAGAGGAGCTCGTCTGCTTGCAGAGCGTCTCCGAAATGAGGAGTGGGATGTGACTTATTCAAGTGATTTAATGAGAGCTAAACAAACAGCTGAAATTATTGCAGAAAAGCTACAAGTACAGCTGATTTTTGATCCAAAACTGCGAGAAACTGGCGGGGGAATGATAGAGGGAACCACAGAATTAGAAAGAATCAGCAAATGGGGGGAGAATTGGCGCGAACTTGATTTAGGAATAGAAACAATTGAAAGTGTTAAAGCTCGTACGCAAGCTTTCAAGAAGGAAAAGTTGGACAGAGGAGCTCACCACAATATATTGATTGTCAGTCATGGTGCCCTTTTGAACAACCTTTTAGCTGAACTTACTCCTCAATCCCTATTTCAACAGTCTCTAAAAAACACATCATTAACAATCTTCTCCTCTGTTGACAGCAGTTGGAAATGCAGCTTGTATAATTGTACGAAGCATTTGACTTAAGGGGAATTCTGTAGGTATAAAAAACTAGGTGAATGAAATAACTGGTTATAATTACCTGGTTTAAATAGTATAAAAATACTAGACGGTATAAAATAAATGTACTAAAATTAAGCTCGTACATGAGAAGATAAGCCTTAGATACTAGCAAACTTATTGAAAAATAAGGACGCAAAGCTATGGGTCTAAAGTAGTGTTCGCGCTGCAATGATTGCCAGGTTGCCAAAAAGGAGACAGATACTAATCCATCCTTTTTGGGGTGGATTTTTTTTTAATAACTAGGGAGTGTGAGCGAGTTGCCTGATCAAGTCAAAATAAAGGGTGTTAGCATTGCCCACCCAAAGACAAAATATGATAATCAGTTTTTTATTGACCATTTTAATACACTAGGCTTAAAAGCAGAAGGATTGATGAACCATCTAGGCAGAAAAGAGCGATATTTAGTTGATCCTGAGAAAGAAAACACAATCACAATGGCAATAGACGCAGCACAAAAAGCGCTTGCAAGCACTAACACACGAGCGGAAGAACTGGATATGATCGTGTTCGTCTCAGATACACCTGAATATACTTACCCCAGCAACGCGCTTATACTTAATCGTAAGTTGGGAGCGAATAATGCTCATATTGTCTATGATATGAACGCGAACTGTATTGGCATGCTGTCAGCTATTGATCAAGTGAACGTATATTTGAGGAGCCGTGCAGAACTTCAGAAAGCACTTATAATTGGCAGTGTGTATGTAAGTAATATCATTAGAAAAGATGATACCGTCATGTATCCTAACTTTTCTGACGGAGCGTGTGCAGTTGTAATGGAGAAAACACTTGAGAATATTGGACTTGTTGCAAGCAATTATCACACAGATGCAACTCTCGCAGACTTCGTTATGTACCCATCTGCAGGCTTTTCTCAAATGTTTAATGAGAATATCTCAGTTGCAGATAAGAAACTTCGGTTTGATCCACATGATGTCAGCTTTTTTTCAGACGAGTGGAAAAAGTTAATTACTGTGATGCTTAATAAGCATAATGTGCAAGCTTCGGAGATTGACCATTGGATATTTTCCCAGTTTTCCAGACCAGAAGTTGAAGAAACATTACTGAAACTTAAAGTTGGTCTAGATAACTATACATTTGTTGGCGAAGAGTATGGTTATACAGGCGTTACCAGTCCTATTTTCGCGCTCCATGATGCGCTTGAACGAAAAAGAATCAGAAAAGGCGATAAAGTAGTATTTTGCTCTGTAGCTGTCGGCTATAGTATGTCATCACTTTTATATCAATTTTAGGAGGAAGTTAAAATGTTTACATTTGAAAAAAAGGAAGCAAGTAAAGAATTGTTTATTTCTGTCAGCGGGTTTATGAAAGAGGAAGATGGCCAAGCATTCCTTGCTGAATACAACAAGCATGTTAATTCCATCGTTCCTGCAACTTATACATTAGTTATCGACTCGACAAATCTTTCCGCATCTAAGCCTGATATGCTTCCAGTTCTTGAAGGTTGCTTCAAGCTATATATGTCTAACGGCTTCAAAAAAATCATTATGATTAATCCATCATCAGCCATTTCTAAAATGCAAATGAAGAAGCTCGCAGCAAGCATTAACTATTCGGGTATTTTTGTAGATAAGTTAGAAGAAGCTGTTCGATAAAAAGTACTCTCAAGCCCAAAAAGCATCTGCTTTTCGGGCTTTTTTCTTATGCAGGTATTTTTAAACATAGAAAGAATTAACTATATAAATATTAAAAAGGAGCGATGACAATGAATATACGTAAACTGTCAGTTGATGAAAAGGCGCCGATTAACCTGTTGTTAACAGCGGATCCTTCTATAGATCATGTAAATGACTATGTAGGAAGGGGACAATGTTTTCTGGCAGAAACGAATGACATAATTGCAGGTGTTTGTGTTCTTTTGCCGACACGGCCTGGAATTGCTGAACTTGTGAATATTGCAGTAGAGGAAGCAATGCAAGGACAAGGCATAGGAAAGTTGCTTGTGCAGGAGGCAATAGAGTTGGCAAGACGGCAAGGTTTTAAGAAGTTGGAGGTTGGTACAGGCAACTCGAGCATTGGTCAGCTTGCTTTTTATCAAAAATGCGGCTTCCGTATTATTGGTATCGATATGGATTTCTTCATACATTATGAAGAAGAAATAATCGAGAACGGCATTAAATGCAGAGATATGATTAGGCTCTCACAGGACTTGTAAAAGGCGGTTACTCTAAACAAGCTTGCTAAAACCCTTAACTTAAAGCGAAATGGACATAAAGGAAGAAAATCATGTTGTTTGTCTAGAAAATCTCCCTTTGATCGGCACATTTGCCCTTCATTTTCATACAATGAATTAGGCTTAAGCTTTAATTTATCTGCTTCAAAAATTATCGCACACTAGTCTCCTATCCCGCATAGGATGAAATGAAAATGAATGAGGAGGTTTCGCTCGAAAATGGGAGAATATAGAGAGATTATTACAAAGGCAGTCGTTGCGAAAGGACGCAAATTTACAAAATCCAACCATACGATCTGCCCTGACAACAGCCCTTCCAGCATTTTAGGGTGCTGGATCATCAACCATACGTACGAAGCGGAAAAGAATGGTAAGACAGTAGAAATTAGCGGCTACTACGATATCAACGTTTGGTATTCCTATAACGACAACACACAAACAGAAGTCGTGACAGAACGAGTTGAATATACAGATACCGTGAAGTTGAAATATCGTGATCCAGATTGTCTTGACGATCATGATGTGATTGCACGTGTCCTTCAACAGCCAAACTGCATCGAAGCAGTCATTTCACCAAATGGCAACAAAATCATCGTTCATGTCGAAAGAGAATTTTTAGTTGAAGTAATCGGGGAAACAAAAGTAGTTGTTGAAGTGTTCCCAGAACATAAAGAAGCTGACGGCGATGATGTATGGGGCTTGGATGTTGAGGATGAAGAGTTTGAAGATTTAAATCCTGATTTCCTTGTAGGCTCTGAGGAAGAATAGAACTAGGAGCGACTTCCTAGTTCTTATTTTTTAAACAGCATAAAAAACGGCCTGCTTTAAGCAATCTGCTTAAAGCAGGCTGTTTTTTTCTGGCAGAAGGAACCACCTGAAACATGCTGCCTCAATATGCTATAATGGTAGAATAATAAATTGAAATATGTGAGCAACTGCTTTATGGAGGATTTTATGACAACGTATACGCCCATGATACAACAATATTTACAAGTAAAGGCTGATTATCAGGATGCCTTTTTATTTTTTCGTTTAGGCGATTTTTACGAAATGTTTTTTGATGATGCTATAAAAGCATCACAAGAATTGGAAATTACGCTGACGAGCAGAGAAGGCGGGGGAAATGAACGGATCCCGATGTGCGGAGTTCCCCATCATTCAGCGAAGAACTATATTGAGCAGCTGGTTGAACGCGGCTACAAAGTGGCAATCTGTGAGCAGACAGAGGACCCGAGGCAGGCAAAAGGTGTTGTCCGCAGGGAAGTCGTGCAGCTTATTACCCCTGGAACGATGATGGAAGGAAGAAACCTGGCAGACAAGGAAAATAACTATATTGCAACAATCACAGTGTTGGACAATCAGACATACGGTTTTGCTTATAGTGACCTGTCAACAGGCGAGTGTAAAGTGACAAAGACGTACGGTTTTGATTCGGCATTGAATGAATTATCCTTATCTGGAGCAAAGGAGGTTATCATCAGTCCCGATTTTCCAGAAGACAGCAAAAAGCGGATGCAAGAGCGCTCTACATTGACGATATCATATGAAAATGATGCTGCCATTTTAGAGCAGTATGGAACATTGCTTGCTGAAGTCGATGATGAAACGCTGCAGTCAACTGTGAGCCGGTTGTTTGCATATCTCTACAGAACCCAAAAAAGAAGCCTTGACCACTTACAGCCCGTTTCTGCCTATGTAATTGATGATTATATGAAAATCGATTATTTCTCAAAGCGTAATCTCGAACTTACTGAGACAATTCGTTCTAAAGGAAAAAAAGGTTCTTTACTGTGGTTGTTGGATGAGACGAAAACAGCAATGGGCGGCAGGCTTTTAAAGCAATGGATCGACCGTCCGCTTCTGAACAGAGAAAAAATCGTCGAAAGACAAAATATGGTAGAAACTATGATTGGCCATTATTTTGAAAGAATGGATCTCCGTGAAAAGCTGAAAGAAGTGTACGATTTAGAAAGACTTGCCGGCAGAGTCGCATTTGGAAATGTGAATGCCCGGGATCTCGTACAGCTGAAAAAATCTCTTCAGCAAATCCCGGCAATTCAAGAGCTTGTCGCTCAATTTGGAACAAGTGAAGCAAGCATGCTTGCAAGTGAACTAGACCCTTGTGAAGAGGTAACAGATTTGCTCGAAACAGCGATTGTTGAAAATCCACCCTTATCTGTTAAGGAAGGAAATATCATTCTCGACGGCTATAATGAAGAGCTTGATAAATACCGAGATGCGAGCAGAAACGGAAAAACTTGGATTGCTCAGCTTGAACGACAAGAGCGGGAAAAAACCGGCATTAAGTCACTAAAAATCGGCTATAACCGTGTTTTTGGCTATTTCATTGAAGTGACAAGAGCGAATGTCCATCTTCTTCAAGAAGGCCAATACGAACGAAAACAAACATTGGCAAATGCAGAACGTTATATAACACCAGAGCTGAAAGAAAAAGAGAGTCTGATTCTTCAAGCAGAAGAGAAAATAGTAGAGTTGGAATATGATCTTTTCACCATTATCCGGGAAACGGTTAAAGACTATATCCCAAGACTGCAGATGTTAGCAAAAACAGTCAGCGCACTTGATGTGCTTCAATGCTTTGCAACAGTCAGTGAGGACCGTCGTTATGTTAAACCTGCATTCTCTTCTGAAAGGGTGCTTCACATTCAAAATGGACGCCATCCTGTTGTCGAGAAAGTAATGAATTCGCAGAGCTATGTGGCCAATGGCTGCTTAATGGATGCAGATAGGGAGCTTCTTCTCATTACGGGTCCGAATATGTCTGGTAAAAGCACGTATATGAGACAAGTTGCTTTAACAAGCATACTTGCTCAAATCGGCTGCTTTGTGCCTGCAGAGGAAGCGACATTGCCAATATTTGACCAAGTATTCACTAGAATTGGTGCAGCAGATGATTTGATTTCTGGACAGAGCACCTTTATGGTAGAGATGCTGGAAGCTAGAAATGCATTGCTGCATGCGACAAAAGACAGCCTGATTTTATTTGATGAAATCGGCAGAGGGACAAGCACATATGATGGTATGGCCCTTGCTCAAGCAATAATTGAGCATATTCATGATACTGTCGGAGCGAAGACACTATTCTCTACCCATTATCATGAACTGACTGTTTTGGATGAAGAACTTGCCCGTCTAAGTAATGTCCATGTCAGCGCGATGGAGCAAAATGGCAAAGTCGTATTCCTTCATAAAATTAAAGAGGGTGCTGCAGACAAAAGCTATGGAATTCATGTTGCTCAATTGGCAGAGCTGCCGCATGAGCTGATTGAAAGAGCGCAAGAGCTTCTGTCTTCACTTGAGCAAAAAGAAGATGGTAAGCTAGCTGCTACACAGGGGGTTGTGAAAGAGGACACTCCTGCTGTTGAGACTAATGCAGATGCCCAGCTGTCATTTTTTGATGAAATGCAAAATGAAAAACCTGCTGCCAAATTGGCAGGAAAGGAAAAACAAATTTTGCAGAAAATCAAATCTCTCGATATTTTGGATATGACACCGATGCAGGCATTAAATACATTATATGAATTGCATAAAAAGATAAAAAACGATTAAGTGTTCAAGAAAGAAGAGGTGAAGAAGTTGGCGAAGATATTTCAACTGGATGATGCACTTTCCAATAAAATTGCAGCAGGAGAAGTAGTCGAAAGGCCAGCCTCTGTTGTCAAAGAGTTAGTAGAAAACAGTATTGACGCAAAAAGCACTAATATTGAAATTTTCATCGAGGAAGCGGGCTTGCAAAGCATACGTATCCTCGACAATGGAGCAGGAATAGAGGAAGAGGATGTGCTGACTGCCTTTTCTCGTCATGCTACTAGTAAAATTAAGGATGAGAATGATCTGTTCCGCATCCGCACACTCGGGTTTAGAGGCGAGGCTTTACCAAGTATCGCTTCTGTCGCTCATGTTTTGCTTACCACATCAACTGGAGATAAAGGCACGACCGTCGAGCTTGAGGGAGGTCATCTTGTCAAACAAGAGAGCGCTCCAAGCCGAAAAGGCACGGAAATCACCGTTTCCAATCTGTTTTTTAATACACCAGCCCGTTTAAAATACATGAAATCAATTCATACAGAGCTCGGTAATATAACAGATATTGTCAACAGACTTGCATTATCTCATCCTGAAATCAGCTTTCGCCTTATTCATAATGACAGAAAGCTGCTTCATACAAACGGAAACGGCGATGTTAGACAAGTTTTAGCGAGCATTTACGGTTTGAATATAGCTAAAAAAATGATACCAATCACAGGAAAGTCCCTTGACTTTACATTGTCAGGTTTTATGGCACTTCCTGAAATAACGAGAGCCTCCCGCAATTATATTTCGACAATGATTAACGGCAGGTTCATTAAGAACTACTCCCTTGTCCGCAGTATTCAAGAAGGCTATCATACATTGCTGCCAATCGGCAGATTTCCAATTGTTCTATTGAATGTGGAAATGGACCCAATGCTTGTCGATGTCAACGTTCATCCTTCCAAAATGGAGGTTCGCTTCAGCAAGGAGCAAGAGCTGAATGAACTTGTGAGCGAGAGCATAAAAGCAGCATTTAAGAAGAAGGAATTAATTCCAGCAGGATTTATCCGGGAAAAAGCGAAAGCGCCGAAAGATGAGCAAACTGCGTTTTCCTTTGACCATTCCAGAGAGCAGCAGCAAGAGGTTCCCAAACCAGCACAGCCCGTTAGTTTTCCAACCTTTTCAAAGGATGCTGCTATTCTTGACACATTTTTGCCCGCAGAAACGGAGCAGCCAGAAGTGTTTTCTATAAAGGACCCTCCATTAGAGGAGACCTTCCATAGTTACAAAGCGCCGGAACAGACATCGGAACTTAAAGCAGAGCAAAGGGAGGATACATGGGAAGAAGACGTGCTCGAAGATGTGGCAGCGGAAAACCGCGTACCGCCATTATACCCAATCGGGCAGATGCACGGCACCTATATTTTTGCTCAAAACGAAAGAGGCTTGTACATCATTGACCAGCATGCCGCTCAAGAGCGCATCAAATACGAATTTTACCGAGAAAAGGTCGGTGAAGTTCATAACGAGCTGCAAGAACTGCTGATTCCGCTAACATTGGAATATTCGTTAGATGAATGGATGAAGATAGAGGAAAACAAAGCAGAGCTAGAAAAAGTCGGCGTCTTTCTCGAGCCCTTCGGCCAGCAGAGCTATCTTGTCCGTTCCCATCCTCAATGGTTTCCAAAGGACGAAGAAATAGAAACAATCGAAGAAATGATCGAACAAGTCCTTTCCATGAAAAAAGTCGACATAAAGCTGCTCCGCGAAGAAGCAGCCATCATGATGAGCTGCAAAGGCTCCATCAAAGCAAACCGCCATCTTCGCAATGACGAGATCGCAAGCCTGCTCGAAGAGCTGCGGACCACATCCGATCCTTTTACTTGCCCCCATGGCAGGCCGATTATTGTTCATTACTCCTCTTATGAAATGGAGAAGATGTTTAAGCGCGTAATGTAGCGGGGGTTATGGGGGCTAGATTTCAAATTGCCCCCACTTTTTAATCCTAAAGGTAGGATTCAAGAGTATTTAAGGATGAGTGGCCAAGCCGGTCACTCACTATTTTTCTATCGTTGCCACTTTCTAACATCATAATAGCATGGGGATGGCGCAATCCATGTGGATTGATTTTTGGTAAATTTGCTTTTTCTACAATTGTACTAATTACTTTGTTTACATCAAAGCATCCCATAGGTGTGCCATTCCATGTTGTTATAACATAATTAGTTTCCACATAATTAAAACCATGTTTTTCTTTATTCTTTTCCTGCCAAGTTTGGTATTCCTTCATTTCTTTCACCAAAGTATTATCAATTGAAATTGTTCTATAACTGGAGGAAGTTTTAGGCTCCTTAACCCCATAGTTACTCTTTGATTTAGTAATACTAATTGTATTTTCATCCAAATCAATATCCTCCCATAACAGTCCAAGTAATCCTCCTTTTCTAAAACCAGTTCTTAATAGAAGGGAGGCAATTACATAGTGATGCATTGGACAATTTTTAACTGTTTCAAGGAATAAACTGACTTATCTCTAGTTAAGTAGTTTCTTTTTCTAATTTGTGATTTTGTACTTGGATATTTTTTCAATCCTTCTAATAATATCAGAACATTTTTGTTGAATATTATTGCTAACCTTCGCATTACTGTAATGTAAAAAAGAGACGTTTGTTACTTAAGGGAGTGTTAATACTTGAAGGATTAATATCTATTTCTAAATCTTGTTCTAAACGGAAGGATATTTGAACAAGGATTTAAGTGAATGTTGTGGAGCAAGGTCACCGTGGACCTCAAGCTTCAAACGTACGTAAAGCTGCTTAATTTTACAAACAGGGAAGGCAGGCTTTTTTATAGTAATCCGACACGATTCCTGTTGTTTTTACTTTTATAGATTTTTAAAAAGAAGTAATTGACACTTAAAATAAATTTATGGTATTATTATTAATTTGATAAAAAATAGTTTATGTGTTAAGGTTAAGAAGGTTACCAAATATGGAGGTGGATTATTTGTTTCAAATTGGCGATAACATTGTTTATCCAATGCAAGGAGTAGGTATAATTACAGCCATAGAGGAAAAGGAAATCTCTGGAGTAAAACAACAGTATTATGTCATAAATATGGTTATCAGTAATATGCAAGTCATGATCCCTAAAGATAAAATAGTGAATTCAAATATACGCCCTATTACTGACATAATGGCATTAAAACACATTATAAACACTTTTCATCATGGAGAATCAGATAGATTACTGTCGTGGAAAGAAAGGTATAAATTGAACACGGCCAAAATAAAAACGGGTAAAATACACGAATGTACTGAAGTTGTACGTGATTTAATGCGAATGAAGAAAGAAAAAGCACTTATTGCAAGCGAAAAAAAAATGTTAGACAGCGCACATGAATTTTTACTTAGTGAATTGAGATTAATTAAAGGGATTACTGAAAATCAAATTAAAAGTTTCTGTTAAGGTTAATTTAAGATAATGTTTTAAATCTCCCAAAAATGTCCTGATTTTTTTTGGAATATGTTTATTATTTGAGTAAATCTTTTCAAAGACACATTCAACTTCTTCAACTCACCTTTAGAGTTTTAACCTCTTTTATCATTTCAACAAATCCATTTTTATTATTTAAATTTCTTTTTTACGAATGTTTGAAAGTTTTATCATATTTTTGAAATCCTGATTCACACTGGCACGGACAAGGATCCGTAAGGATGAAAGAGAGGTAGGGCTTTCATTGTTTTGGGTACACTATATTAAGAAGAAAAACAGTAATTGTTTATCTTCTTTAAGTAAAATAGTGAACGAATTGGTAGCACATTATGGCAACTATAAAAGTGATTTCCAGTCCAGGAAACCACTTTTTATTTTATTTACATAAAAAATAATCTTATTTTCTTGGCCAAATAATGGTCTTTTTTTATTTGTTTATAAACCAGGTTTTTGTTATGCACCAGTAAATGGTGATTTGACACATATTTTTTTGTTTTAAACTGTTTTATCTCGGGTAAAAAGGTTAAAAATAATGGTAAATGATATTTTAATGGAGTTTATATTATTTCTAATTCTAACGGAACTGGTTAGGAACGTTACTGAAACGATGGGTCAGCCATCTGGATTAGAAAAGTTAATTACTGGTATGGTGCTTGGACCAGCGATGCAGGCGGATATCTGGAAATCAATTAATATTTATTATAGCTTTTTTAATTATTGTTGTTCCCAAGAATTTTTCTGATGCGTGTTAGAATCCGAAGTTTATTTGGTTTTCTTCTAATCATCATTTTATTAAAATACATTTTACCCTTTTCAGTAATTTTACTACGAATAAGATGATTTTATTTTAATAATTTATAATAAAAAATTTCAGCTGAAAGGAAGGGAATTTTAATTAATGACCTTACAAAGTACTAAAAGTTTAAGAAAACAAATTGCTCCTTTTGAAAAAACAACGACAAAGAAAAGTATATGGCAGATTATCAACACAATTGGACCATTTATTATTTTATGGTACCTTAGTTATGAATCTCTGTTTATTTCCTATTGGTTAGCATTGATTCCTATTGTGTTAGCAGCAGGATTCTTAGTAAGGACTTTCATTATTTTTCATGATTGCACCCATCATTCGTTTTTTAAAAGCCGTCGTGCCAATCGAATAATTGGAACTATCACGGGTGTTTTAACTTTATTTCCTTTTGATCAATGGGGGCATGACCACTCAGTTCATCATGCTACCAGTGGTAACTTGGATAAGCGGGGAACTGGAGATATTTGGACTCTTACGGTTGATGAGTATGTAAAAGCACCTCTTAAACTTCGTTTAGCCTATCGTTTTTATCGCAATCCCCTCGTTATGTTTGGATTAGGGCCAATTTATGTTTTTCTTCTAAAAAATAGGTTTAATCGTAAAGGAGCCAGAAGAAAGGAACGCTTGAATACCTACTTGACGAATATTCTAATCGTTTCACTGTTTGGATTAATTATTTTGATTGTCGGATGGGAGGCATTCCTCTTAATACAAGGGCCCATTTTCTTACTTTCGGGATCGGCAGGTATTTGGTTATTTTACGTACAGCACACATTTGAGGACTCTTATTTTGAAGAAAATACAGAATGGGAATATGTGTTAGCAGCAGTGGAAGGAAGTTCATTTTATAAGCTTCCAAAACTTATGCAATTTCTAACTGGAAATATTGGTTATCACCATGTGCACCATTTAAGTCCGAGGGTGCCAAACTATAAACTAGAAGAGGCACACAATAATACGCTACCTTTACAAAACGTACCAACGATTACCATTGCCTCAAGCTTGCAATCACTTCGTTTCCGCTTATGGGATGAGAAGGAAAAGAAATTTGTCAGTTTTAAAGAAGGCAAATCTTTTGCTAGAAAGAGTATTTCTGGTGAAGCTACAACTAGAAAAACAGTAGATAGGCAGAAGAATTAAGACTAGATGATACGCGATAATGGAGTTTTTTTATTATACATAGCTCTTGATATTATTGGTTATTCTACTTTTAGGGTGCTTAAGTTCCACCCTAAGTCGCATTCCACAAACGATTTTAATTAAAAACACCGAAGCCCTTTGAAGTTAGCTGACTTCAAAGGGCTTCTTCCTATATAGAAACTAAATTTACATAATTATTTATTGCTGGTAATAGTAAAAAATCATATGCAGGATTAACTTTTTATTTAGCACAACTATGTATAAATAATCGAATACAAGGTAAGGGTTATGGTGCAAAATTACTAGTTCATTAGAAGTTGAATGAAAGAAAAGAGATATTCATAGTCTTAATTTATTAACAGCAAAAGGAGGAGCTGCAGAGGCGTTTTATTTGAAAAATGGAT
>JAPSHL010000164.1 GCA_031179905.1 Bacillus sp. (in: firmicutes)
TTTTTACCCTTTTTCAAACCAGAGCGTCGCAAGTTTCTTTATTCCTTCTTCTATCTCTTGTACTGTTAATCCGCCAAACCCTAAAATGATCGGACTTTCATCAACTGATTTGTTGGAATAATAGCTTACAGTGGAATAAATGCCAATGGACTGGTTTGCTGCTGCTTTTATCAGCTTAGAATGGTCCTTGTTATGTACATTTATAAGCAGATGCAAACCGGCTTTTTCGCCGATAATATTAATAGCTTCACCCATATGCTTATTAAGGGATGAAAGCAGCATCTCGTGTTTATCTTTATAGATTTTTCTCATTTTCCGTAAGTGCCTGTCAAAATGCTCTTTCTCCATAAATAATGCTAATGCATGCTGAAAAATGGATGATGCATTTTGGGAATCAATGAACCCATTGTTATATCGGTCCATTAATTCTTTAGGCAATACCATATAGCTGATACGGACCGACGGCAAAAAGGATTTTGAAAAGGTCCCTGCATAAATCACTCTGTCATGGCGGTCTAAGGCTTTAAGACTTGCAACAGGCGCCCCTTCATAACGAAATTCACTGTCATAATCATCTTCAATAATATAAGCATCTGCTTCTTCAGCCCACTTAAGGAGCTCGAGCCTTTTTGAAACAGGCATGATAATTCCAAGGGGAAATTGATGAGATGGCGTAATATAAGCAGCCTTGCAGGCGCTGTTTTTCAATGCTTGGACATCATAACCATTCTCTTCCGTAACAGTGACGTCCAAAATCTCACATCCCTCTCTTAAAACAGTATGTTTTACCCCATCATAGCCAGGATTCTCCATCGCAACAGCTACTTTTTCATTTCCAAAAAGGGATAAAATTGTTCTGATAAGCTGATTTGTTCCTGCTGTAATAATTATATCCTCATATCCACAATGAATTCCCCTTGACCTGTAAAGATATGCGGCAATTTGTTTTCTTAATGGAATACTCCCTAGTTTATTTCCATATAAAAGGATATCCTTATTATCATTTATCTCTAAACAGTCCTGCAGGCATTTCTTCCATAATTTCATTGGAAAATGTTCCAGATCGATATCTCCATATTGAAAGTCGATAGCAAGTCTTTCTCCAGCAGGTATATCCTTTACCTCCCCAGTTATTTTCCTTTGCTTAAAGTTGGACAGAAACTCAAGGTTATGGACAACCCAATATCCCTTTTTTACCCTACTTTCAATATATCCCTCTGCCATCAGCTGCTGATAGGCTTCATTTACTGTATTTTTACTGATACATAACGATTGGGAAAGTGACCTGACAGAAGGCAGTTTTGTTCCCTCCTTCATGTTTCCATTGTGGATTTCCTCTCTATAAAAATCGTAAAGCTGTTTATAAATCGGTGTTTTTTTGCCTTTTTCAATAAAACAAGAAACCATCTTCCCCACCTTTTTCTGTCCCAATAATTTTTTCATAAACTGGTACTTTTCTCTATGATACTATTTTTTTACAATGATTTTAACATAATGGATAAGGAGATTGATAGGATGGAACAAATGAGACAGAAAAAAATGGAGTGGACAGATGAAGAACAAATCAGCATCTGTTTAACAACATGCCGTACTGGTTATCTTGGTCTGAGTGATGGTCGGGAACCATATGTAATTCCCCTCAATTTTGTGTGGTTTAACAAATCCATCTACTTTCATGGAGCGGATGAAGGAAGAAAGGTGCGTATTATGGAAGTGAATTCATCTGGCTGCTTCACCATTTGCGAAGAGCTTGGCACAATGAGCAATCCTGTACCAGCCAAGACAGACACTGCTTATTGGAGCATTATGGCATTCGGGAATATTGAGAGGGTGACTGAAGTAGTGGAAGCAAGGAATGTTATGCAGCAAATGCTGGACAAGTATGTTCCTGGTTACTATAACAAACCACTCGCATCGTCTCATTTAGAAAAATACCGTTCATCTTTAGGCAGCAAAACAGCAATTTATAAACTTTGTCCGACACAGATAACAGGCAAAGAAAATCCCCTTAATGAAAAGGCAAGATTCACGGCAGGAAGAACGATTTCAATGGATTTAGGATGAAAATAATAGAAATGAAGGAACTAGTCTAGTTTTCTGTTCATTATTTTAGTATTATGTAGAAATGGATACTGCCATTATATTGATTAAAGAAGTGGCAAACTGACATCTTACATGTACTTTATAATGAAGTGAGGATACAAACATATGTTATTGAATGTAGAAAATTTAAGCCATACATTTGGAGACCGCACCCTGTTTAAAGATGTGTCTTTCCGTTTACTAGCGGAAGATCATGTCGGTCTTGTTGGTGCTAACGGGGTTGGAAAATCAACACTCATGAATATTATTACAGGACAGCTGATTCATGATGCAGGCAAGGTTGAGTGGATTCCTTCTGTTCATTACGGCTATTTAGATCAGCATACAGTTCTTACACCTGGAAAAACAATACGCGATGCATTAAAGGACGCATTCCTTCCCCTGTTTAAGGAAGAAGAGAAGCTTAATGAAGTAACAGCAAAAATGGGCGATGCCACTCCTGAGGAGCTGGAAGTATTGCTTGATGAAATGGGTGTTATTCAGGATAAGCTTGATGCTGGCGGCTTTTATACACTTGATATTAAAATTGAAGAAGCAGCGCGAGGGCTGGGCCTTGATGCGATTGGACTGGACCGTGATGTAACAGCACTGAGCGGCGGACAAAGAACAAAAGTTTTGCTTGCAAAACTTCTTCTTGAACAGCCGCAAGTTTTATTGCTTGATGAGCCGACTAACTACCTTGATGTGGAGCATATTAAATGGCTTGCATCTTATCTTAAGGAATATCCGTATGCGTTTATCTTGATTTCCCATGATACAGAGTTCATGAACCAAGTCTCGAATGTTATTTTTCATCTGGAGTTTTCTAAGCTTACTAGATACACGGCGAGCTATGATAAATTCCTTGAACTTGCGGAAATTAACAAAAATCAGCATTTGAATGCGTATGAGAAACAAAAGGAATTCATTAAAAAACAAGAGGATTTCATCTCCAAAAACAAAGCGAGATACTCAACAACTGGACGTGCAAAAAGCCGTCAAAAGCAGCTGGACCGCCTTGAGCGCATTGACCGTCCAGAAACAGCTCTAAAGCCGACATTCGAGTTTAAGGAATCCCGCGGCAGCAGCCGATATGTATTTGAAGGCACAGATTTTGAAATTGGCTATGCAGATCCGCTTCTGCCGAAGATGTCCATCACAATTGAACGTGGCGAGAAGATTGCTGTAGTCGGCTGCAACGGTGTTGGAAAATCCACATTGCTTAAAACAATGCTCGGTAAAATTCAGCCGCTCAGCGGAAAAATCGAACGGGGCGATTTCCTGTACCCTTCTTACTTTGAACAAGAAGTCAAGGCCGGGAACTTAACACCAATCGATGATGTTTGGAATGCTTTCCCAAGCATGGATCAGCACCAAGTACGTGCTGCACTTGCACGATGCGGATTAAAAAACGAACATATCTCAAGACCATTAAATCAGCTGAGCGGTGGCGAACAAGCGAAAGTGCGCTTATGCAAGCTGTTAATGGAAGAAAGCAACTGGTTGCTATTTGATGAACCGACGAATCACTTGGATGTAACAGCAAAAGAAGAATTAAAAAGAGCCCTTAAAGCTTATAAAGGCACTGTTGTTCTCGTATGCCATGAACCTGACTTCTATGAAGATTGGGTAACAAAAGTTTGGGATGTAGAACAATGGTCTAACCAAAACTAATTAGTAAAAAACTATCAGTAATGATATTTTCTTTAAGAATGGATAAAAAGCCATTCCCGAGAATATTCATTATTTGATAGTTTTTTTTGAATTTATGAAAGGAGACTGCATGTATGTATTTCTTCGGCCGCTTTTGGAAAATCATCATTAACTTCAGCTTTTCAGCGATCGTGCTTATTACTATTATTGTCATATTAAGTGCTGCCTGGCTGTTTCGCTATTTAGAACCAGCAACCTTTCCGAGCTATTTTGATAGCTTGTGGTATACAATGGTCACTTCTACAACTGTTGGTTACGGCGACTACTACCCTGTATCTGTGCGAGGCCGGATTTTTGCGATGGTCTTCTTCCTTTACGGAATTATGACACTCACTATATTTATCGGAAAGATTCAGCAAATGCTTTCTGACTATAAAAGGATGAAGGAGGAAGGAAAACTGAACTATAAAAATTCAGGTCATGTTATCTTTATTGGGTATGGAAAAAAAACAATGATTGCTATTAAAGAGATAAAGAGCGCAAGCCCTGCAATGGCAATTGTGCTGATTGACAGCAAGCTTAAAAAAAACCCGTATGATGAGGATGATGTATTCTTCATAAGCGGAAACCCAGCAGAAGACGAGACATTGCTGAAGGCAAATTTGCCTGTTGCTGAACGTGTATTTATCTTGTCAGATGAAACTATAGAGGATGATTTGGCAGCAGATGGAACAACCGCGTTGATTGCTTTAGGCGTGGAAGATTTGTCCAATGAATATAATGTTAATATGCATACAACAGTTGAGATTCGTAAAGCAGCTCATAAGCAGCGCTTTAAACATGCCAATGTGGAGCGTTTCATTTATTCGTATGAATCTGTTGGGCTGTTATTTGCCAGAGAGTGCCTGCATTCCGGAAGTGCGACTCTGTTTAATGATCTTTTGTCAAATGAACGTGGCTCAGATTGGCATCAAATAACAGCAAAACCTGAATGGAGAACATATAAGGATGCTGCATTTGGAGTTTTTTCATTAGGTGCTACACTTATTGCTGTCAATAATGATCTTGATGTCGCCGCGAGAGCAGCAGAGCCCCTCCCCGAAAATGCGACACTAACGATTGTCTGCAGCGACATTTCTATCACAAAACTTTAACTGTACTTTGTAAAAGCGGGCTATTTGTGTGTGTAAAAACCAATCAGCCCTTATCTCTCTTTAATTTGTTTCTGTATAATGCTTGCCTTTTTTAACTGCTTTTAATTCATATTTGCCGACACTAACAGAAATAATATGATCGGGCTTAGGTTTACCTAAATTGTTACGATGTCCCTCAATATGAGCTGGGCTCTTCTCCCAATTTTTCCATGCCTCTTCTGATTCCCATCTGATTATAATAAGAACTTCTTCATCTCCTCGGCGGACTTTTTTTACATAAACGCTGATATCGACAAATCCTTCTTGTTCCTCGACAATTCCCCCTTTACTGAATCTATCTACAACAAGGTCAGATGTTCCTTCTTTTACAACCATATTTCGAGTGACTACAAACATAACTCTAATCCCCTTCCCAATTTTAAATATACTTTTATTTTATTGATAAAGATTATCATTGTCAATTGAAATCCCCTTCTGTTCGAATAGCCACATCTGATTTCTGTTCTAACATTAGGAAAAATTCAACTATCTGCACTTTTTTTGGAAAGATTGTATTTTTTTCTCGTAACAACAAATAATACCAATAATTAGATTTATTGGAGGTCTTTCCTATGTTTAAAGGTTATTCTTTTTCACTTCTTGCCTGCTTTCTGTTCATGTTCTACCCAATTGATGCGTTTGCTGCCCCTACAGGTGAGGAAGTCAGCCAGCTTGCCGATTCCCTCGGTTGGACAGTTGATGATTTGGAGGATTATTTAAGTGATAAGGAGCTTTCTGTAGAAGAGTTTGATTCAATAAAGGAATTAAAGGATTATCTCGGTACACCGATTACACCAAATAACTTGGATGAATTATTGAAAACCTATAATATGACCCGAGAAGAACTAGATATTCTTCTGACCGGATTTAACGAAAATGTTCAGGATTACTGGTTTATTGAGGACCTGGACGTCGCCATTGATTTTTATCAAAATCATGAAGAGCAAATGCAGAATTTAGAAGTATTTCTGCTGAATGCTGGAATGACAGAAGAAGAAACCGCAAACCTTTACCACCACTTTAAAAAACTTGATAAGCAGGCCCTTGCTGAAAATATTTCTGCGTGGAAGGAAGCACTGCAAGGATTAACCGCAATAGATCAAGAAGAGCAATTATCTGCTTCTAGCAAAGAAACACTGCTGTCTATGTGGAAAAGTGTCAGCGAAAAGTTGGAATTGACACCCGTTTTCTATTCTGTTGATGACAATGGCAAAAGAGAGCAAATCGCACTAGACAAATTTCTCCAATCACCTCAGTATGATACTGTTGCACTGGAAGTATATGATAACAATAATGACTTGCTTGTCGACACAGTTATATCTCCTGAGAAATTAACAAGTGGTTTTGCGGTTGCTGCAGCAGACAAAGTAGTAAATCTGGCAGAATTAAGCGGGAACTTAACAACGCTTTATGATTCTCAGCTGCCAAACACAGCCTCAAAAGTTCCGCTATACTTGTTTGCTGGCTATATACTTGTATTAATCGGCTGTTTTATTCTTCTCGGTAAAAAGAGCAAAAAATTCGATGAAAAGTAAAACTGCCAAAAGCTTATCTTTGCTAGCATACTTCTTGATTTTCTGCGGAATGACGATTATCCTGGCTAATTCAGCTATTTTGCTTAAGGCTAATGAACAGGCTCCTGTAAAGGAAATCGCTGCAAATGTTGTGATAGAGGATAAGGAAATTCCTTTGAAGGAAGGCGACTGGTTCGGCTTCTTAATTGCACCAAAACAAAACAAAAAAGTGCCTATTTATGAAGGCACAAACAGCTCTATTTTAGCAAAAGGAGCAGGTCATTATTCTGCCAGCGCATCACCTGAAGAAACGGATAATACAATCATTTCGGGACATCGGGATACGTATTTCCGTTTCCTGAAGGATGTGTCTAAAAATGATAAAATTATTATTCAAACAAATAAAGGCATTTTCACCTACCGAATACGCAAATCTGAAATTGTTTCTGCTTCAGCAGAAACTATATTAACTCCAAAAAGCAGGCCGATATTAACATTAACAACATGTTTCCCTTTTACTTACATTGGCGATGCACCTGAACGCTATATATTGACTGCAGATTTGATTAAAAAGGACATCAATTAAAATTAGAATAGCTAAGCATGTAAATTATATTTTTACAGTGCCGGGCTATTCTTTTGTTGCTTTAACAACAAGAAAATGGGGATGACTTATTAAATAATCATAGCTTTCCCTTGCTAATTCTTTCAAACGCTCTGTTGGCTTCAGCTCTTTAACAGCGGTCAGCTTGAAGGCTTTTGTTGTTTCATTGATTATTTCTTGCAACGGCCTCCGGTACATAGGAACCTCGAATTTGCGTCCATCCTTATTCCACCTATCAACATAACCTTCTGTTTTGAAATAGCCTTGCTGCTTTGTATTTTTTATATCCATAAAAGGATGATGGACAGAAAATAAAACTTTGCCACCGTCCTTTAAAATCCTGCTGAATTCTTTAAATGTGCTGCTCCAATCCCGGATATAGTGAAGAGTCAAGGAACTGACGATGATATCAAATGAAGCATCCTCAAACGGCAGCTCTTTCTCTAAATCTAAACAGTAAATTTTCCCCTTCTTTCCAACCCTCCTTCTGGCAGCTTCAACCATTTGTGGACTGATGTCAAGCGCAGTTACATCTGCTCCTCTTGCAAGCAGCTCATTCGTATACCACCCGGCGGCACAACCAGCATCAAGGACCATCATCCCTCTCATGTCCTCCTCTAATTCTGCCAGCATTCCCGGCCTTTCATATTCGCTATTATAATAACTTGATCCGTCCACTTGATTTTCGTAAATAGTGGATAAAGCATCAAAGATCTTGCGTAGTTCTGCTTTCATCTTTTAGCCTCCCTAAAACATTTTATCTTCTTAGTTTATATTCTTTGCACTGCCAAAGAATCCTTTTGTCTGCACAAAAAAAACCATGCAAAATGCATGGTTTCATAGTGTTTAATTTTTTCATTTTTTCAGTAAACTAGCTATAAATCTCATTAGTGCCATTTCGCCAAAATGGCTGATATTTTACGTTTCCATTCTTTAAA
>JAPSHL010000018.1 GCA_031179905.1 Bacillus sp. (in: firmicutes)
CTAGAATTGGAGTAATTGCAACTACTATTGCTGGGATTGCCGGTCAACTAGTAATTGGAGTAGTTATCGACCATTTTGGATGGTTCAATAGTTTAGTTATAGAATTAGATATAAAACGTGTTTTCGCATTACTATTTATGATTATTTCTTTGTATTTCATCTATAAAGGTAATAAGCGTTCAAACGAGGAAGCCTAAAATTCTATATAACGTGACAAAAGCTGGTATTCGTGCGGTTAGGAATACCAGCTTTTTTTACAACCAAAATCATCTAAATCCATTTGAATTCAGCTCTAATTTACGAGTCAACAAATAAAACTGCTTAGCTAGATAATGCGGTGTGTAAGGGCCAATCACTGAGCAGCCACTGCACAATGGTTCCCCCTCAGTTCTGAGGAACCGAACCATATGGCTATGTTCATTTGTACTTCTCTTTGTCTTTGCCGGGATTGGTCTCCTCCCTCCTTTTTACTCTTTCAGTAATAAGTTCAGTCATTTTATTAGATAACCTTTTAAAATCAGGATTGTTATTATTGCCTTGGTGTGCTTTGGATCGGGATTCTATTCCCTATTCAAACAGCTTGGTTAAATCAGCCGCCTTCAAAAGCTTAACTGCATAAGGTTACAGCGATATCCAATACAATTAGGCAAGCGGCAGGTGCGGGTGGTACTTGTAACTGTTATGACTCAAGACACATATAATCAATATGATGCAATCTGGCGGAACTATCTCTAAAGAGCAGATGATATTAGACGCTACTATTGAAAGGATTAACGATGCATATTTTGTTATTATCGGAACTACTATATAGTAGGATTGCTGCTGTCATTCTTTATAAAACGTGTCGAACAAGCACAGAGGATAAAAGGAAAGTAATGTTAAAAATGCTGCTATCAGAAAATCTAAAGATTAAATGAATAAATGCAAAAAAGAAATGAACCTTAATACTGTTCATTTCTTTTTTTGTTAGTCCTGTTAGAGGGTTTTGCACATGATAAAATCGGTCTGTTCTTCATCACCCATATAAAAAGAATGAGCTCCAGTTTGAATAAACCCCATTTTTTTATAAAAAGCCAATGCATTTTCATTTTTTTCCCAGACGCCCAGCCATATTTTCTTTTTGTTATTTTTCACCGCTAATTCGAAGGCTTTATTGAAGAGATACTTACCAAGCCCATGTTTTTGAAATTTACTTTTTATATAAATCCTTTCAATTTCAAGTGATTCGGCTCCCATTTCCTCGGACTGAGCATCATTTGTATTTACCTTTAAATAACCTGCAAGTTCATTATTGAAGTATACAAAGTAGAATTGTGATGAGAGGTTGGATAGTTCTTTTTCTAATTGCTCTAAAGTAAAGGCAGTATCTAAGTAGGCATTCATATTTTCAGGTGAATTTTGATTCTTAAATGTTTCATTAAAAGTTTCATAACTGATTTTTTGAAGCTCATGTAAATCTTCAAGCGTACATGTTCTAAGTGCTATAGTCATATGAATGCAGCTCCTATATTTTATAATATGTTGCTGATAATTTTTTATTGCGTATGCAACAAAAACATCTTATAGTAAATATAATATAATTTTGTTGCATTTGCAATAAAAAACAAGGGGGTTTTTAATATGAAATATGTAATTTATGTACTAGGATTATTAATATTAACGCTTGGGATTGCTCTAACTATTCAATCAAACCTTGGGACTTCACCTTTTGATGCCCTTTTAGTAGGATTATCACAAAAAATTGGACTTACTGTCGGAAGCTGGGAAATAATATTAGCAATCATCTTAATAATTTTAAATTCTCTTCTAAAAAAGCAACGGCCTGAAGTTTTAGGGTTGGGAACTGCTTTTATAACTGGGATTGGCATTGATCTGTGGCTGTTTTTATTGCCCATAACACCAGAATTATGGTACAGCCAATTGATTTGTTTTACTATCGGCTTGAGTGCTATTGGATTGGGAACCGCTATGTATTTGTATACAAACTTTGCACCAATTCCAATTGATAGATTAACATTGATTATTCAAGAATTAACTAACACAACTATCTTTCTTTCAAGAACATTTATTTATATTGTATTTTTGTTCTTTGCCTTCACTTTAGACGGACCAATTGGAGTTGGTACTTTACTAACTGTTTGTTTAGGAGGACTTGTCCTTCATTTCTTTATGCCATATACAGACAAAGTATTAAATAGAGTCATCATATACTCTACTTCATCTTTAAAATAGCAACATTAGGCGTGAGTCCAATATGAATGATCACGCCTCTTTGCCTTCCTTGGTATGCTTGGATTCGTTTATTTTTTATTTTTGTCAGAATAAAATACAGGTTCAGAATCGACATTTTGAATCCATAATTGTTCTTTGCCTTCAACACCTTCTTTAACCCAAACATTACCTTTACGCTCATTGTTTGTATGACGAACCCAAGTTATATATTCATTTATTGCTTGTGGCTTATCATCACGCTCCTGTTCATTAGGATCTGTTATTTGCTTTTGGTCATTAGACTTTAAATGAATGGAATATAGCCTTGTAAACATTGTAGGAACAGGACCTTCTTTCCACTCCTTGTTTTCTTTGGAACGTGCAACAATTACCACATCAGAAGAGTACCATGCAAGATCCAAGTCAACATTCCCTTTTGGTGTATATACTTTCTGTCCGATAAATGCTGGAATCTCTGCAATTGTTGTACGCTTATTTTCAACCAGGAATCTGCCTTCACCTGCAATATAGGCGAGCTGATTTTTTTGGGGTGCCCACTTAAACCAATCGTTATAACCCAGCATTTTGCCGACTTCTTGGAAGTTTTCACCCTTTGACGAAATAACACATAATGAATTGCTGTCATTTGACCAAGATGCCGTTGGAATTGCCAGAAAGCTCATCCACTTTCCATCATTGCTCCACTTAAAATCCTCTGCGGATATCGCAAATAAATCTTCATTTGTCAGGATTGTAAAAAAAGGATGAATCTTTTCTTGTTGTAAATTTGCATCAGCTTCTATTTTAAATAACTCAATTGGACCCCATCCTGTCGGAAGTAAGTTAGATTGAGAAGACACAATAAATTCTTTGCCATTCGGGAACCATTCAAATCCGTTAACACCTAAAGAAACGTTCTCAAACATTTCAGGCCTACCGTTTTTCATATTGGTGACGTTTAATATTCCTTGATCATTATATGCTAACAGATTACCAATTGGTGACCATTTATAATCTGTTGCACTCACTTGGTCGTAAGGTTGATAACTTTCTTTTTTCACCATATCATATATAAAAAGTTTAGATTTCTCTCCTTGTTCATCCCCATCAATATACGCAATAAAACGGCCATCATATGACCATTTTGGTGTATATACATGCTGAGAGTGTGTGAGCTGTTTTTCTTCCTTTCCTTCTTTAACCCAGAGCTGATTATTACGCACAAATGCAGCTTTTAGAGACACTTCCTCTTCCGCTCCTGCTATATTTGATAAACTAAAGAAAATAATAACAAGGGATAATAGCAGCCGAAAGTTCATAAATCATCCTCCATTCTGCTACTAAGATGCCCCCAGTTATAATTCTAATGCTTAAAAAATAAAAAAGCTTTACTCCCAGGAGGGAGCAAAGCCTTTTGCCTTACGATTGGTCTTTGTTAAGTTTCTTATTGTTGCTTGGCGCAAACCAACCGATTAATGCCACCGCAACTAATACTCCATAAAAGATTAAAGTCCAGACAGTACTATGAGGAAAATGATGGTCCAATACACCAATATCTTCGTGAGCTAGGGTGATGACACTGAGCTTTACACCGACCCAAGCAACAATTACATACGCAGTTGTTTCTAATGCTGGGCGCTGATCAAGAAGCTGCACAAACCATGTAGCTGCATATTTGATTAAGATTAGACCTGCTATTCCTCCAATAAGTACAACTAGGAACTGTCCTCCATCCATGCCGCCGAACTCACCAAGCGGTGAATCAGGAAGGCCCAGGGCAAGAGCGACTGCAGCCAAAATTGAATCAATCGCAAATACAAGATCGGCTAATGCAATCTTTCCGACAGTAGGCAAGAACCCCTTCCCTTTAGCATCCTCTTCAACATCACTATGCACCTTTTTTTTCTTAGACATTGCCTGAAAGACATGTTTTAAACCTAAATAAAGGAGATAAGCGGCTCCTATCGCCTGTACCTGCCAGACGTTTGCAATAAATGATATCGCAAACAGGGCAGCAAATCGAAAAACAAAGGCTATAATGATACCGTAATTTATTGCCTTTTTTTTCTCATCCTCCGGCAAATGTTTAGCAATAACTGCAAGTACTAATGCATTGTCAGCAGATAATAACCCTTCTAACCCAATTAAAATCAATAATGCCCATGCATACTCCAGCCATATTGAATCCATTTTTTTCTCTCCTTTCTTATGAAATTATGTGAAAGGTTTACGCTAACAATAAAGAAACTGAAATAAGTCGTAAAATTTTTCAAATAACCCTATATCTTTATCTATTCCTTTACCAGGGTATTTATTTATAAACTTATTTAAATTTTCTTTACTGTTCACACTTTCATTCACACCAGACCTACTGGTGCTAAATACTTAAAGATAATATAACTCTACCCTTATTTCCATAAAGTTATGCTCTGTTCTTTTTTAGTCTGTCAATAAGTATGCTATTCATACTTATTTCCATCAAACATATAGTATTTTGTTTTAGCAGAGATATTTAAGATCAATGTCAGTGCTAAAACGGTTCCAAAAATGGAACTTCCTCCATAACTTAACAAAGGCAGTGGAATACCAGTAATCGGTACAAGTCCTGATACCATCCCAATATTTTCAAAGATATGAAAGGTCAGCATCGATATAACACCTGCTGAAATCAGGCTTTCGTATTCTCCTTTGTTTTTCAAAGATATTCTTATAATCCGATAAATTAACAGGAAGTATAAAGTCACTACAACACTTGATCCTAAAAATCCGTATTCTTCGCCGATAACGGAAAAAATAAAATCCGAATGGGCTTCTGGAATAATTACCTCTGCATTGGAATAGCCTTTGCCCGAAGTTGTACCAGAGCCAATGGCCAGAATTGATTGTGATAACTGGTACCCTATTCCTCCTCTGTATTCAAAGGGATCTAACCACGAATCTATTCTTTCTATTTGATATTGATCTAAAAACAATAATAGGAAATCAGGATAATATATATAGATATACACGAAGGCACCAATAACAGAAATTACGCTGGAGAAGAAAACTACAAGCAACTTCCAATTCACACCTGAAACAATAATAATTCCGTACATAATAGCTGCAATTACCATCGCAGTACCCGCATCTGGTTGTTTTAAAATAAACAGCAACGGAATTGCTGTTATTCCTACTATTTTTCCTATTAATAAGAAATCTGTTGAAAGAGTTCGATTGATGGTTTTATAGTTATGGTCAACTGTGATTTTAGCTAAAAAGAGAATCAAGAATACCTTCATAAATTCGGAAGGCTGTAAGGACCCTGCTATACCTAACGCAAACCAGGCTTTTGCTCCCTTGATAACAGGAGCAATGGACGGTGGAGCAAAAAATAAGGCAACAAGCATCATTACTCCAAATAAATAAGCATAAAATCACATTCTTTTTATTTGTTCAAAATCAAAATAATAAATTACAGATGACATGACTAATCCAACTATGAACCGAATCACTTGTTGCACCGTAAAATTTGCGGAGTACGGCAGAAACTTTTGAGAGCTTTGAATAGTTATAGTGCTGATTATCATTAACAGCAGAATGATTAACAATAGAAAATAATCAAACTGCGCCTTGTTTTGATTGTTCATACTCCCCATCTCCAAAAACAATAATATGGTCTCTATTTTTATTTCCAATACTATAACGGAATCAGGGAATATATTGTTTCATTAAAAAATGCAACCAGAATTTTTTTGGTTGCATTTGTTTTTATTTTTGAGCGCTTATCCACTTTTCCATTAAGCTGTCTACTCTTTTAACGATATCTTTTTCTGAAATCGTTTTAAGTTGCCCGTTGGCTACTATTAATTTTCCATCTACGATGACATCTGATATGGCGTTTGGCTGCAGTGAATAAACAACATTAGCAAATAATTCAGTTTTAGGGGAAAGCGATAAATCACTTAAATCTAATGTAACAAAGTCTGCTTTCATACCTACTTTCAACTCTCCAGTTGGAAGTTGCAAATTTTTCGCTCCTGCTGACGTGCCCATATCAAATACTTGTTTAGCGTTAATGCATGTTCCATCAAGCCGGGTAACTTTTTGGAGCAAGGAGCACATTCTCATTTCTTCAAAAATACTGATTCGGTTATTACTGCAAGCTCCATCAGACCCAAGTGAAATACGAACTCCTGCATCAAGCAGGTCTGGAATTCTTGTAACTCCATCTGATAAAAACATATTACTAGATGGGCAATACGCAAGCTTGGCTTTTTTACTGCCTAAAACTTGAATTTCACTATCTTCCAGCCAAACTAGATGAATCGCTATCATGCTTTCATCTACTACACCAAGAGAATCGAGATAATGTACTGGACGCAACCCATACTTCTCAAGTGTTTCATCAACTTCAAATGTTTCTTCTGCCACGTGAATATGAAATGGTGTTCCTAGTTCTAAAGCGAGGCGATGTCCTGCTTGAATCATTTCAGGTGAAGCTGCATGCGGACTATGCGGCGCCGGGTGAATGGAAACCATCGGATCACCTTGATACTTAATTGCTAATTTCCGAGTGCGGTCAACTGCCTCTTGCACTGTTTCCCGATAACTTATTGGGGCACCTTCCCAATCATACATCGTCCGGGCAAAGACGAGACGGATGCCTAAATCTTTAGCTGCCTGAATAACAGCTTCATCTGCAGCAATGCCGCCATTATGGACATAGAAAAAATCACTGACTGAAGTTACTCCGTATTTCAGCATTTCTCCAAATGCAAACAGCGCACCTGTATATATCGCATCCTCATCTAAAAAGGGAGTATAGCGGTAAAGTGCTTGATCTCTCCATTCTAAAAACGGACGATCCACAGCAATTCCTCTGAGTAGACTTTGAAAAGAATGATTATGGGCATTTACTGTTCCAGGCACAATTGCTTTGTCCTGCCATTCGATAACAGTAATGCCTTTGTATTTTTCTAGTAGGCGGTTTTTAGGGCCAATTTCTTTAATACTTCCATCCAGTACATAGATTGCTTGATTCTTATAGAATTGGTTATCTACATAAATTGAATCAGCAATATATAAAACGCTCATCATACAATCCCCCTTTATGCATCTAATTTTTGATCTAACGAGAGAATAGTTTGCAGTAATGTATTCGCGGCTTTTTCAATATCTTCTATGCGACTTTCTTCTTCAGGACAATGACTCTTTCCTTCCAGACTCGGAACAAACAACATCCCGCTTTTTGTGATAGCAGCCATATGAACAGCATCATGTCCTGCCATACTGCCTAATAAATAATAAGGATAATCCAGGGTTTCAGCATTTTCCATCATGGCTTGAATTACGAATTCATCCATTAATGCAGGCGGCTGATTTAGAATGACTTTTCTCTTAATTTGTACAGACCTGTTTTCATTTACTAGTAAACAAGCAATTTCAAACACTGCCAATATCTCTTGAATTTCTTTAGAAGATTCCCCTCTAATTTCTAAGGTCATACAGACTGTGTCTGGGATAATATTTGGTGCATTAGGGGTTATATTCATTTTACCAATTGTACCGACTGCTTCACTCGAAGGATGTGTTAAACAAGCACGCTCAAGTGATAAGATAAGTTCGGATGCTGCAGTTAAAGCATCTTTTCTATCTTCCATTAATGTAGTTCCTGCGTGATTTGCCTCTCCAATCACCGTAATTTCTTCACGATAAATACCTGTAATAACTGTTACTATCCCAATAGGAATGGACCTGCTTAATAATCTTTTACCTTGTTCAATATGCACCTCTAAATAAGCACTAATCTCTTCTGGTTGAAGCAAGCACTTCTCAAAATTGTCCGGATCTCCGCCAGCTGCCTTTAATGCATCAGTTAATGGAGTTCCAGCCCCATCAGTTACATTCAAAATATGCCTCTTCGTTAATTTCCCGGTAACGGCTCTGCTACCAAATGTTGATAATCCAAAAGGATTTGGCTCTTCCGCGCTGAAAGACACTAACTGTAAAGGGTGCCTTGTAGTTATTTCATTTTCTTCTAATACTCTCATTACTTCAAGAGCAATAAGCACACCCAGTGCTCCGTCATATTTGCCACCATTTGGGACAGTATCTATATGCGAGCCGAACACAATACTAGGAAGTAGTTCTTCCCCTTTACGCTTTCCCCATATATTAGCTGCCTGATCAATTTCTACAAGCAGCTGCAGGTTATGAAGATGACTTTTCAGCCAGTTCCTTGCTGTTAATTCGCTTGCAGTAAAGGTGGTCCTATCTAGACCACCCAAGGCATTAATTCCTATTTGTCCAAGTTCTTCAATGTCTGCATTCAGTCGAGCTATATTGATAGAAAGCTTCTGTTTCTTCAACGATAGCACCACCTTTAACAACAATTTTGCCATTTTTAATCACTGTGTCTACGAGATTAACTGCATAATTGTATTGAAGAGTTTGATAGTTAGCGGCATCAAACAACACTAAATCGGCTTTTTTACCTACCTCAATACTACCAATCTCATTGGCTCTGTTAATGGCATGTGCCGCATTAATAGTACAAGCTGTCAGCACTTCCTCAGGCGTCATCTTCATCGTCAAACAAGCTAAATTCATAATAAATGGCAATGATTCTGTCGGAGAGGAGCCTGGATTACGATCTGTTGACAGTGCAACTGGGACACCTGCTTCAATCATTTTTCTAGCATTAGCAGGTTCAGTCATTAAGAAAAACGCAGTACCAGGCAAAAGCACAGCAATCACCCCTTTTTCCGCCATTTCCTTAATTCCCTGCTCGGAAGCTCTTAACAAATGATCTGCTGAAACAGCACCTATTTCTGCAGCCAGTTCAGCACCGCCAAAAGGAACAATTTCATCTGCATGAATCTTCGGCAATAGTCCCAGCTTTTTGCCTTCCTCTAGAATCATTTTGGATTGTTCACGTGTGAAGACACCTTCCTCACAGAAAACATCACAAAACTCAGCCAGTTTTTCTTCAGCAACAATAGGCAGCATTTCCTCTACTATCAAACGAACAAAATCATCGGGATCTTCTTTAAATTCTACTGGCACAGCATGTGCACCCATAAATGTTGAAACAAGATCTATAGGATGGTTTTCATTTAGTGTTTTAGCTACCCGCAATTGCTTCAATTCATCTTTTGTCGTTAATCCATATCCGCTTTTCGCCTCAACCGTCGTGACACCATGCTCCAAAAAACGATTTAATCGCTTAGCGGTTTCTTTTATCAATTGTTCATCAGTAGCTTCTCTTGTAGCTTTAGTGGTGTTTAAAATCCCTCCACCAGCTTTTAAAATATCCATATATTTCGCGCCTTTTAAACGCATTTCCAATTCTTTTTCCCTGCTGCCTGCAAACACAATATGTGTATGAGGGTCAATTAATCCTGGAGTTAACACCTTCCCTTCCCCATTTACTACAGTTGCCTCCTGAGACAGCGTGCTAATATATTTTCTGGCTTCTTGATCTGTGCCCACAAATAGAATCCGCTCACCGCTAATTATTACACTGCCATTTTCAATCACACCGATCTCAGCCATAGCCTTTTTGGTTTTTGGCTTTTTGCTGCCTCCATTAACAGTAATTACTTGAGAAGCTTTCTTAATATAAAGAATATCTGTCACTTATATCACAACCTTTACTTTAGATTTGGAATATTGATGCCTTTTTTCTTTGCCGTTTCAATTGCTGTATCATATCCTGCATCAACATGGCGTACAACGCCCATTCCAGGATCTGTTGTCAACACCCTTTCAAGACGAGAAGCCGCATTCTGCGTGCCATCTGCAACAACAACCATTCCAGCGTGGAGAGAATATCCCATTCCCACACCGCCTCCATGGTGCACTGAAACCCAGCTTGCTCCTGCAGCTGTGTTAAGCAACGCATTTAATATCGGCCAGTCTGCGACTGCATCACTGCCATCCTTCATTGCTTCTGTTTCACGATTTGGTGAAGCAACAGAACCAGCATCTAAATGATCTCTTCCTATGACAATTGGTGCTGATAACTCTCCGCTTGCTACCATGTCATTAATAATTTTTCCAAATCTGGCTCGCTCCCCATAACCTAACCAGCAAATTCGCGCTGGTAGCCCTTGAAACTCAATCTTTTCCCTGGCCATTTTAATCCAGTTACATAGATGCTCATTATCTGAAAACTCCCTTAAGATAACTTCATCTGTTTTGTAAATATCTTCTGGGTCACCCGATAATGCTACCCAACGGAATGGCCCCTTTCCTTCACAGAACTGCGGACGAATATACGCAGGTACAAACCCAGGAAAATGAAAAGCATTTTTCACTCCTTCATCAAAGGCAACTTGTCGAATATTATTACCATAGTCAAAAGCTACAGCACCCTTCTCCTCCATTTCTAACATTGCTTTAACATGCACTGCCATGCTTTCTTTCGATTTTTTTACATACTCTTCTGGATTTTCTGAACGGAGCTTTTCTCCGTCTTCCAAAGAAAAGTAGGCAGGCAAGTAACCGTTAAGTGGATCATGGGCCGAAGTTTGGTCTGTGACGATATCTGGAATAAACCCACGCTTCAGCATCTCTGGCAGCAATTCAGCAGCATTTCCAAGCAAGCCAATGGAAAGTGGTTTGCCCGCTTGCTTCGCCTCTTTAGCTAGTGCAATTGCTTCATCCAATGTTTCAGCAAGTACATCACAATAACGTGTTTCAATCCTCTTTTCAATCCTGCTTCTATCTACGTCAATACCGATTAGCACACCCCCTGTCATCGTAACTGCCAATGCTTGAGCACCACCCATTCCTCCTAGTCCTGCCGTTACCGTGATGGTCCCTTTTAATGTTCCATTAAAATGCTGCTTCGCACATTCAGCAAATGTTTCATATGTTCCCTGAACAATTCCTTGTGTACCGATATAAATCCAACTGCCTGCTGTCATTTGGCCATACATAATCAGCCCTTTTTTATCAAGTTCATGGAAGGTATCCCAGTTTGCCCAAGCTGGCACAATATTAGAATTAGCCAATAATACGCGAGGAGCTGCTTCGTGTGTTTTGAAGACAGCAACCGGTTTGCCTGATTGAATTAACAATGTTTCGTTATTTTCCAGCTCTTTCAACGAAGCTACAATCAAATCAAAAGACTCCCAGTTTCTAGCTGCCTTGCCTATGCCTCCGTATACAACCAGCTTTTCTGGATGTTCAGCTACTTCTGAATCTAAATTGTTCATTAACATTCTTAGAACAGCTTCCTGCTCCCAGCCTTTAGTATTCAATGTTGTTCCACGGGGAGCCTTGATTGCTTTGTAATCTAACTTCATTATTCATTCCTCCTAATATTCATATATATAATTAGATTTAGAGATTTTTACTTTTATTCATTACCTAGACTGATAGTATTTGAAATAAACGACCATTCTTGATTGTTCATAGCTTGTGCTAAGTTCTCAATATCTGTTGCAAATACACGATCGCTTGTTATTAAAGGTACAGCTGACCGGATCTTTTCATGCAATAGCTTCGACTGCGGAGCCAGTTTTTCAGCACCTCTAATATCAGCTGCCTGCGCTCCGCAAATAGCTTCAATTGCAAGAACTTTCCTTGTGTTTTGCACAATTTCATAGGCATGTCTTGCCGCGGTTGCCCCCATACTTACATGATCCTCTTGATTTGCTGAAGACGGGATAGAATCAACACTTGAAGGATGTGCCAATGTTTTATTTTCCGATACAAGCGCTGCAGCCACATATTGTGTAATCATTAATCCAGACTCAAGCCCTGGGTTAGCACTTAGAAAAGCAGGTAAATCATTTAACTGCGGATTTACGAGGCGTTCAATTCTTCGCTCTGAAATATTTGCCAGCTCTGAAGTTGCAATACTTAAGAAGTCCATCGCAAATGCTATAGGCTGACCGTGAAAGTTTCCGCCTGAAATGACTTTCCCGCTCTCAGCAAAGATTAATGGATTATCTGTAGCCGCATTTATTTCAATAATTAGCTTCTCTTTGACATAATTTAATGTTTGCTGAATGGCTCCATGGACTTGGGGAATACAACGTAAAGAATAAGCATCCTGTACTCGCAGCTCTCCTTGCCTTGTTGTTAACTGACTGCCTTCTACATAAGAGAGAATGCGGGCAGCAGCTTCCTGTTGCTCTGGATAAGGCCTTACTTGATGTGATTCTGGAGAGAAAGCATCGACAATCCCTCTAAGTACCTCCAATGTTAAAGCAGCTACTCTGTCTGCCATATCAGCAAGCTTTTGTGCTTCTAAATAAGCTAACACGCCTACTGAAGTTAAGGCTTGGGTTCCATTAATTAATGCGAGACCCTCTTTAGCCTTAAGCCGAATCGGCTCTAGACCAGCACGTTTTAATGCTTCCTTTCCATTTACCTTTTCGCCTTGATAAAAGGCTTCTCCCTCCCCTACTAGAACAAGGGCCAGATGAGCTAATGGCGCTAAATCTCCACTCGCTCCAAGAGAGCCTTGACTTGGAATAACAGGATGGATTTCTTTGTTTAAACAATCAATAAGTAATTGAAGGGTTTCAGGGCGAATACCGGAAAAGCCTTTTGCAAGTGCATTCGCTCTTAACAGCAGCATCAATCTGCTTACTTCTTCTGAGAAGGGCTTTCCGACAGCACACGCATGGCTTCTAATAAGGTTAATTTGTAAATGATCTAAGTCCTCATTCGAAATGACTGTGTCACTAAACTTTCCAAATCCTGTATTAACTCCGTATATAACATTTTTTTCATCAATAAGTTTTTCAACAACAGCCCTGCTTTTTTTCACTTTTTCCCATGCTTGTTCATGGATGCTCACTGTCGCTTTTTTGGCTAATATGAAGTTGATTTCTTGCAATGTCAAAGTGTTTCCATCAAGTAAGATGTTCATATTACATCAACCTCTCTGTATACTTTTTTTAAAATAAAAAAAGGGACTGCACAAAGAAAATAATTTCTTCATACAGCCCCCTAATTAGACTAAATACTATGGGCATACAATATAAGTAGATTTTTTTTAAAACTAACTAAGTTTTCGGCAAAACGTCTAAAAACTGAATAACATTATTATATATGTAGTCAGAATATTTTGTAAACATATTTTTAAATAGTTTGCTAAATATGATTAAATCCAAGACCTAAAGCATCGTGCTCAAAGCCTTTTTTAGGTGCTCCGATTGTCCCAAAAATACAGACACAAATCCATTCACCATTATATCCGTACTTTTCAATTTCTCCTCTAACAATTCCAAATGTCAGACCTACTGTCCGCAATATTTCTCCAAATTGTACATTTCCTCTCCCTACTCCTTGCAGTGCTTCTAGGATTGTATGGTAAAGAGCATGAACCTCTCTATAGGAGTCTGCATCAATGATCTCATTTGATTTAGCAGTTGTTTCAATCGCAGCAATTACTTTAAATAAATCCATTGCTCCAACTTTTCCGACAGTATAGCGATAACCTCTTCTGCTTAATTCATCTTTAATAGCTTGTTCGCTGCTGCTATTATTCAATAGCGTTAACAATGAAGTCAATTTACCCATTGAGTAATTTTTCACAGTGCTCATCCTCCCTGCAGTTAAGTTAAAAAACGTTTACAGCAAAAAAACCTCGCATTGAAGAATTAAAAATTCCCCTTGCCAAGTCTCCTTCTAAAGAACTAAAGACTAAACTAAGCCTAAATTACATGTAACTATTGGAAAAAACTGCCATGTGTTACCTTTAATTCAAACAATTTTATTACATATGTAAAACAACTAAATGAATCTAAAACAATTTACTATCTTTTTCTATTTTCTAACAATTAATTATAAGTGTCAACAATGATTTCTTAATTTTCCGAAATTTAAACTTTGAGTCCTTTCAAGGAATTAGTGTTTGACCTTAGAATTACTATAGGGTTTATACTTAAGCCAAATAAATAATATAAATGGAAAGTTGGTTTAATAATGATTAGAATGGCTTCACAGAAAGATGCAGCAGAGATAGCGGCATTATTATGGGAAATATTTGAGGACATGGAGTTATCACTCCTCGAAAAAATACCTAAAAATAAGTTATTAGAAATGGTAGCAGAAGCAGTAGCAGAAGCAGTAGCAGAAGCAGTAGCAGAACCTGTATACAGATACGGTTTTACTAGAGGCATCGTATATGAAATTAATGGCGAAATAGCTGGAGTAAGCTTTGGATACCCTTCAGTGGATGAGCCATTCATTGATGAACCGTTTAGAAATGTATTATTAAAAAATGGTTATAATGAAAACGAGAAATTATTTGTAGATAAAGAGGCCTTCCCCGATGAGTGGTATTTAGATTCTATAGTTGTTAATCAAAAATACAGAGGTTTAGGTATTGGTTCTGCTTTACTTGGAGAAATGGATCAAATGGCGTTAAAGGCAGGCTATAATACGATAGGTCTCAATGTAGATATTGCCAACCCTAACGCAAAAAAGTTATATTCAAGTATAGGATATAAAAAAGCTGCAGAAATTGTCTTAAGTGGTCATCGTTATGAACATCTGTGCAAAACATTAACTGATACTCTTACAAAAGTTAAATAAAATTATTCTGTGAATTTACCATTTTTTTGAGATGGGCGCAGTATGGAGCGGAACAATGAATTGGAAAATAAACGAAATCGCTAATCTTTATGATATTAGTGCACATACTTTGCGCTATTACGAGGAAATTAATTTAGTAGTCCCTAACAGAGGGGAAAATAACTATCGTATCGTATATATACGGATGAACATTTACAACAATTAAATATCATTCGAGATCTAAGAAAATTTAATATACCATTAGAGGAAATCAAAGATTATTTAGAAAAACGCACCGTAGAGAAGACACTAAACTTATTGAAAAAGCAGCAAATCTTTATAGAACAAGAGTTGTCTGCACTACAAGAGATGCAGCATATAGTTGAGGAAAGAATTGACTTATTTACACACACCACACAAATACCAGAAGGCGAATGTCAGGTGATGGATTATCCCGACCGGTATGTGATAGCAAGTATTGATAAAGATATTGAGAGTGAACATGTAGACATATCGTTAAAAGAGCTGTATAAAATTTACGAAAACAAACTTCCTCACTTAGAACAACACATGATCGGGAGCTTTCTGTACAACACCTCAGCCAACATTATTAACCACCGTGTTTTTTACTTAATAGAAAATGACAATAATCCTAATACATTGGTGATTCCTAAAGGTAAATATGCAGCCATCTGTTATAAAGGCAGTTATAAAAAAACACAGCAGTATATAATGAAACTAAGAGAGTATCTAGCAAATAATAATTATACGGCTGATGGCGACCTTTTTGAAACATATATAATCGATTTTCACGAAACTCATATAACAGATGAATATGTGACAAGAATTGAAGTGAAAATTAAAGAACCTATTTAGACTTTTTTTGCATGAACTAGATGTTCATACTTTTTTGCGGTTAATTTACTTTATATAGGTTTACCCAAAATAACTTCAACAAATAAACAATAAATTATCCCCTTTTTCGCTGAAACAAAATTGTTTTCACAAGCTATTACAGTTATATTACAAAGTTGCACCTATACTATTAGGTGCAACAGAAGATTTATATCATTTAAAGGATATTTTAACTTAACAGAGCAAAAGCAACTAAATTGCCGTTATCGCATGAAAGGAAACCATTTTTTTCATAGAAGTGTCGTACATCTGATGCTTCTTCTGTTATTAGAACTTTTTGACGAACTCTTTTATACTTATTTAGAACTTGCTGCATTAATTGCGTTCCGACACCTTGATTTTGGTACTCATTTAATACAAGTAAATCTTGTATATAAATAATTGTTAAGCCATCGCCAACAGTGCGTATTATGCCTATTAACTCTTCACCATTCCAAGCAGATATGATATCTAAAGAATTTGAAATTGCTTGATACAGCAATTGTAAATCCTGTGTATATGCGCACGACTGCACATCATTATACAATCTTTCTAATTTTTCTATATTTATATCTTTATTATTTTTAAAGGTTAATATCATTCAGTTTCCTCCTAAAATGTATTATTTTTAAGAGTTCATACGTAATTTGACCACTAAATCATGCCTCCTTTCGCTCAGCTAAAAACAGAAAAAATTAATAAACATTTAAAAAAGGTTACACGCAGTAACTCGCTTCAACTTGATCAATATATGGTTTGAGTCAGTCTTTAAAGCTCCTGTCATACTAATTGTGTAATATTATTCACAAAATACAAATTTACCTAATCTTATATATATTCAAGAATTTAATTAGCTTATCCTTCTTAAATTAGTACCTTTATAGTTGAAATACCTTAGGTGCATAGGCGAACGATAGGCGGGTTGATAAATGATGGGAACTTCTTTGGTTTTACTCCCCTTCCCCCTAACAAAAAACAAAATAAAAGCATATGTAAACCAACTTAAAATAAATTCCAAAACTTATGACTTGCATTTTCCGCAAATATATATTATTATTTGACATATCAATAGTTGACATATCAATTATTGATATGTCAAATAAACATTTAATATTAAAGGAGACTATTTACTATGAGTAAATTTCAAAAAATAAATGATTTCAATGAGATTGTATACGGACGTCGTTCTATTAAAATGTATGACCCTACTGTTAAAATCAGCCGCGAGGAAATGAGCGAAATCTTAACACAAGCTTCTAAAGCTCCTTCTTCTATTAACATGCAGCCTTGGCGCTTTGTTGTTATTGACAGTGAAGAAGGGAAAGCTCAACTAGCTCCTCTATCACGTTTTAACAAAGAAAAAGTTTTGAGTTCTTCTGCTGTAATCGCTGTGTTCGGTGATAAAAAGAACTTTGATTATGCGGAAGAAATCTACAGCAAAGCAGTTGAGCTAGGCTACATGCCTCAAGAAGTAAAAGACGCTCAATTGAACGCTTTTAGACCATATTATGCAAATATGTCTGAAGAAGTCATGAAAGATACTATCATGCTAGATGCAGGTCTTGTTTCCATGCAGTTAATGCTCGTTGCTCGCGCTTACGGATATGATACAAACCCAATTGGCGGATATGAAAAAGACCAGATTGCGGAAAGCTTTGGACTTGAGAAAGACCGCTATATTCCAATTATGCTGCTGACAATTGGTAAAGCAGCAAATGAAGGTTTCGAATCATACCGCCTGCCTGTTGAAACAACAACAGAATGGAGATAAAGCAAGTTTTATAAGGCATCCCCTTTTGCTTTACGAACACTATGAACAAAGAGAAACAGGGCTGGATTAAGCCCTGTTTCTCTTTGTTTTTCTCCCAATGGTCTCACGTAATAATATTACATATGATAACGTCAATATTGCATAAAATGACAGGTATTTTTTATTAACACTTTGTATAATAAAAATTATTGCTAATATTTCAGACTTTTTTGTCACAATAATAATACAATTCTCTTTTTTCAATAGTTATTTTGTCGTTTCCTATGTAATCGTTAATCATTTCTTTATTTTCAAATTCCACATGAAAATCAGATGACGTTCCTTTAATATTTTTCCTATTCTTAGCCAATACCTCACTTTATTTCCTTTTGAAAAATAAAACAATCTGTCTATGGTCTTTCAGACTTACTTCGCAATGATAATAGGGGTTCAAGGGATAGGTCATACTAATTAGAGACAAATATTTACAAGGCCTATTCAATATAAAAAAAGGAGTGGAAGAATGGCTGTATTATCAGAGGGGAAACAGAAGCTGACAATACTAAGTATCCTATTTACAATAGTGCTTAGTATTACAGCTTCTCCATTGAGCACATCTGCAGAAGAGTTTCCTTGGATGGACAAGGGTCTTTCTGCTGAGGAAAGAGCACAAACCTTAGTAAAAGCTATGACTTTGGAGGATAAAGTCGACTTTATTACCGGCAATGTCAACAACTTTTATGGATTTTATAATGAAGGATTAGAAAAATACGGCATTCCTGCATTACAGATGGCAGATGGGCCTGTTGGGGTCCGAATAGCCAATCCTGAAATCCAAAATAAGCAATCAACTGCCTTGCCTTCCGCGATCGGCCTTGCGGCTACTTGGAATACAGAGACAGCTGAACAATATGGTGACTTGATTGGAAAGGAAGCTTTCAATACGACGCATAATGTTATGCTTGGTCCTGGGCTTGATATTGCCCGCAATCCTTTTGGCGCAAGAAACTTTGAATCTTTAGGTGAAGATCCATACTTGCAAGGACAAATGGCAACTAGTTATGTTAATGCAATTCAAAGCAATAGTGTATTGTTGACAGCTAAGCATTACTTATTAAATAACCAAGAGAAGGACCGATTTACGAGCGACTCTCAAGCAAGTGAACGCGCAATAAATGAAATTTATGCGAGACCATTTACAAGCGTTATCGAAAATGCTGATTTGGGAAGTGTTATGTGCTCTCTCAATAAGGTGAACGGCGTTTATGCATGTGAAAATCATGATTTACTTACTGATTTGCTAAGAGACAGCTTAAACTTTGAAGGTTTCGTTATGAGTGACTACGGAGCTAATGTCAGCACGGCTGAGTCCATTAATGCCGGTCTGGATTTAGAAACACCAGGAGAGCCTTACGGAGTATGGGGTGAAAAACTGCTGCAGGCTGTAAATGAAGGAAAAGTAAGTGAAGAAACGGTTAATCAAAGTGCCTATCGAATTCTTTACCAAATGTTTGACAAAGGATTATTCGATTACCCAACACATAACAAACCAATCAATGTGGCTGCACATGGAGAAATCGCACGTCAAATAGCTGCTGAGACAATGGTATTGCTGCAAAATAATAAGAATGTACTGCCATTAAATACAGACAAACTGGATTCTATTGCTGTTATTGGACCTGACGCTGATACTGCTTCAGCTGCTGGCGGAGGAAGCTCACTTGTTAATCCAACATATACAGTAAGTCCGCTAGAAGGTATTAAAAATCGTGCAGGAGCGAATGTACAAGTTGAATATGCGTCTGGGACAGACCCAGTCAATGCTGGAGATATCCTTCCAGGACCTGATGCAATCCCTTCTTCTTTCTTATTGCCAGCGGCGGTTTCTAAGGAAAATGGACTAAAAGCTGAGTACTGGTCTAACAAGGATATGGAAGGAAATCCGGAATATGAACATACTGCTAAACAAGTAAGCTTAAATCTTGGCTTCTATAACTTTGAAGGTTTTAACGCACAATCATCTAAATTGGACAACCTGCCAACTAGCTTAAACGGCATGATGTCTGCAAGATATACTGGTATTATCAATGTTCCCAAGTCAGGTGAATACACGCTTTCCACGACAAGCTATGGGTCAAGCAAAGTGTATATTGATGAAAAGCTAGTAATTGATAATGCTGGTGAGCAATTGAACACAATCGAAAAGACTGTTACTTTGGAAGCAAACAAAAATTATGATGTTAAAATCGAGTATAAAACAGACTACAAAGATGCTTCTGGAAATGATAATGGCGGCCAATTACGTTTTGGCTGGGAAGCTTCAGATAAAATTGTCGACAAAAATATCAATGATGCCGTTAATTTAGCTAAAAAATCAGATGTAGCTGTCATAGTAACAAGAACATATGATAGTGAAGGTTATGTTGATCGTTCTGATATGGAACTGCCTAATAACCAAGAACAATTGATTAAAGAAGTAGCGAAGGTAAATAAAAATGTCGTGGTTGTTAACGAGAGCGGCATTGCTGTTAAAATGGGAGACTGGAAAGATAAGGTAGCTTCTATTGTACAAGCATGGTATCCAGGTCAAGAACAAGGAAATGCAGTTGCTGATGTATTATTCGGCGATGTGAATCCTTCTGGTAAACTGCCAGTCACTTTCCCTGTCAATGAAAATTCAACACCAGTTTCTTCAGAAGAACAATATCCTGGCATTGACGAAACTGTAAAATATACAGAAGGCGTTTTTGTCGGCTACCGCGGCTATGAACAAGCTGGCATTGAGGCAGCATTCTCCTTTGGACATGGTCTGTCGTATACAGATTTTAAGTACAAAAACTTAAAAACAAAGGTGAAAAGTGCGAAGAAATCAACTGAACCTACTGTTGAAGTAACAGTTAAAAATACTGGAGATGTTACTGGTTCTGAAGTAGTGCAGGTTTACACTGGGAAACTTCCTAGTAAAATAGAGACAGCTCCAAAACAATTGGCAGGCTTTAAAAAGGTTGAACTAAAACCTGACAAAGAGAAGAAATTGACTCTTAAATTGGATGCAAAAGCCTTCTCTTATTATGATGAACAGAAAAACGAATGGGTAACTCCTTCTGGTGAAGTGCCTGTTTATGTTGGTAGCTCATCTACTGACATTCGTCTAGAAGGCAGTATTACTATATCAAAATCTGCCAGCAAGTATTTTAATAAGATCAACAACTGAATCATAAAAAACACAACAACAAAGAAGAACATGCTAAAAGATAATCGACAAGAAAATTCCCACAATCATTTTGTGGGGATTTTTTTAAAGGAGGATATAATTTTTGACCAAATACAAACTATGGACCTTCCTACTTTTGCTTATGCTCCAATTTGCAATGCTTATCTTTGCACTATTTAATCCTAGTGAAAAGACTAGCAATAATAAGACAGTAGACCAAGTAGAGGTATCGGCCTGGCAGACAACAGGAGATCAAGCAGATTTACTAGAGAAAAAAGCTCCACTGTATTTTTCAAACCATCATTCCCCTTCTCTTCGTACTGTAGCAATTGACCCTTATACTGCCTATCAAACCATGGATGGATTTGGCGCTGCAATAACCGGCTCAGCTGCCTATTTGCTACAGCATGCAGATGAATCGGACAGAAACACACTTTTGAACGACTTATTTACAAGCAGCGGCATTAATCTATCCATTGTCAGGCATACAATCGGCGCATCCGATTTTTCAGTAGATGCTAACGAAAATCCAAGCAGTTATACGTATGACGATACAAACGGGGAACCAGATTATAACATGAATTATTTCTCAATTGACAAAGACAAAGATGTAGTTAAAAGTCTTCAAGAAATTCTTTCCTTAAATAGCCATCTGCAAGTAAAGGGGACACCTTGGACTGCTCCTGCCTGGATGAAATTCGGTGCAAAAACGCTGAATGGGTGGTATTTGGATTATACAAATGACAAAGTTTATGAAGCATATGCTGATTACTTTGTTCACTATATTCAAGCATATAAAAATAACGGAATTGATATTAATGCAATTACAGTTCAAAACGAGCCTGAATTTACTTCAAGCAGCTACCCCTCCATGATCATGGGTGCTGCAGAGCAGGCTAAATTTGTTGGACAGTACCTAGGTCCAGCTTTTCAGGAAAATAACCTGGATACGAAAATTATAGGGTTTGATCATAATTGGGAAGGAGCTACCCAGTACACAAGCTCCTTATATGAAGACAATACTGCCGCAGAGTATATTGATGGTGCTGCTTTCCACTGCTATGAAGGTAACCCTGCTGCGATGAGCCAAGTTCATGAAAACTTCCCATCAAAACATATCTATCTTGCAGAATGCAGTTCAGGTAAATGGAGTGAAAGTTTGGCTTATAATTTCAGTTGGCAAATGAGCAATCTTATAATTGACGGACCTCGTAATTGGGCTGAAAGCAGTACTAATGTGGAATCTTGTATTAGATGAAATAACGGTCCTGCAAACGGAGGCTGCAATATATGTACTGGAAATTAACATTGGATAACACCAGAACTGCAACGAAAAACGCTGAATACTATGCTCTTGGGCATGCCAGCAAATTTGTCCAGCACAATGCAGTAAGAATTTATTCCACTAACTTCCCAGGCACTATTGAAACGGTAGCCTACCAGAACCCAGACAATTCTATTATTCTACTGGCACTGAATCCAGAGAATGAAGAGAATAGCTTCCAAATCGAGAATAACGGCATTTATTTTACTTACAACCTTCCTGCTAAAAGTGCTGTTACTTTTTCATGGAAACCTTAAATATAAATGAAGGATAGGAAGAGGTGCATTCCATGGAAATGCACCTCTTATTCAAGGGGAAATCTTAATGTTTTGGGGTAGTAACGAAGAAAACATTGGGAAGGAAAATGCCGAAATTAAGTTATTAAATTATTTTAAAGCATTTCATCTTATGAGGTTATGCTTCTGGGAAAGATGCTCCTGGAGCTACGAATTTAGCTTCTTTAACTGGAATGCGGAATAAAACACCGTTAGATAGAATTAAAGCAATGATATCTTTATGGTCTTTCACAAGTCCTTGGAAATAACCATAAAGATAAGGATAGAATTTATTATCTGTATACACAGTTACAGTTGTTCCAATTCCAATACCTGCAAAGCGGCCCATTTTAGCAATAGGAATATAAGCAGCGTGTTTCATCATAGCTTCCTCTTCTGGCACTTCCGGCTCTTCAGGAAGTTCAGGGAATAAAGGTTTTTTAATTTTTGCCATAATATATCTTCTCCTTTTTATATGAAAATTTACTACATGCGCAAACAACCATTTTTAGTAGTTATAAAATTTATCATATACTTGCTTGTCCACTTTTTTATAATTAACAAATTTATTTTTATAATGTGTTTGGTTGTTTCAGACTTATATCAAACTGAATTACATGGCATCCCTTTCCTATCACCAATGAATTCTTATTACAATTACAGTATATTAACTCTACCCCTTTCCAGAAACCGAATTTCCCCATTGATGTATCCATTTTTTAAAAAATAGTAAAATAACATACAAAGGAGCGAATTTAACTCCGGCAACAGCGATTTGTATATTCATATAAAGAATTAGTCTAACAGCATTTTCCCTATCATTATCAATAGACTAAAGCATTATGATATATATACTAGAATAACATTACACAAATAATGCTAGGGTTTTAGACGTACTTACAATTAAATTGTGTTTTTAAGGTATCTGATCTCTTCCCAGGTGATAATTCCTTATTCAAGAGACTGAGAAACCTTTCTTGAGCTTATACACTATCTCCAAGTCTATTCACTCGAAATGGGCTGTCTAAATAACCTCGTGCCCTATAATTCGATGTTAGTAACTTTCAATACTTTTCTTTCTTGAAGATTTGTGGAAACCAAAACAGTTTATCTAATTGATGAATATGAAAATCTATTCGCCTCGTATCGAAAGTTCTCTTGTTGGATATTGGGCCTATTAGTCCAATTATTACATTAAGAATATAGGATAATCTCTTAATCCTAACTCCTTGTTTATATAAAAAGCTTCCATCCAGTAGAACAATCAGTTATATACATTGTTTCGCTTTTATCTTTCGTGATGACATGTAACAGTATCTTTTTTAAATAACATAAATAAGAGGAACCTACACAGTCCCTCATCTCTAAAGTATTAAATTAAAACATTACATCTCCTCGGGCGCTTGCAGCCCTAATATCCGAAGCCCTTCTTTCAAAACAATTTTAACTGCATATACAATTGATAATCTTTGTTGTGTTAAGTTATCATCATCTAATATGCGCACAGCTCCATAATACTTATTAAAGACTCTGGCTAAATCAATGACATACTTAGCAATTTGAGACGGATCAAGGTCTTCCAATGATTTTTTTATTGTTTCTGGAAAATCATTTAATGTCATAATAATTGACCATGCTGCTTTATCCTGAATACCGATTTCTGCTTTTTCTGCTTTAAAATTCCCCTTTCGCAGCAGTGAAGCTGCCCTAGCATGGCTGTATTGCACGTACGGTCCAGTTTCCCCTTCAAACTTCAGCATATCTTCAAGAGAAAACTCGATATCGTTTTGGCGGAAGTTTTTCAAATCATGGAAAATCACAGCACCTGTTCCTACCTGTCTTGCAATTTCTTCTTTATTGCCAAGATTGGGATTTTTTTGTTTGATATCCTCCAAAGCAAGGGAAATAGCATCATTCAGTACTTCTTCTAACAGAACAATCTTTCCTTTACGAGTTGACATTTTTTTGCCGTCTTTCAACATCATACCAAAACCAACATGTTTCATTCCTTGCTGCCATTTGTATCCCATCTTTTCTAAGAGTGCAAATAATTGCTTAAAATGCAGTGTTTGTTCATTGCCGACAACATATAGCGATTGATCGAACTGATATGTTTCCTGCCGATAAATCGCTGCAGCTAAATCACGGGTGGCATACAGCGTTGTTCCGTCACTTTTTTTAATTAAACACGGCGGCAAACCTACAAGGGAAACAATCTGTGCCCCTTCAGATTCTTGAAGCAAATCCAGTTCTTTAAGAATTTGGACAACATTATCCATCTTGTCATTGTAAAATGCTTCTCCATTATAAGAATCAAAGTGAATGCCCATTAAATCATATATTTTAGCGAATTCTTGTAAAGATTCGTCTCGAAACCATTTCCATATTGCCACTGCCTCCGAATCAGCATTTTCTAATCTTTTAAACCATGCCCGAGCCTCATCCTCTAATTGAGGTGAATCATGAGCCTCTTCATGAAATCGCACATATAAATTCAGTAATTCCTTAATAGGCTGTTGCTTTACTTCTTCCTCATGACCCCATAGTTTGTATGCAACAATCAATTTCCCAAATTGTGTGCCCCAGTCACCTAAATGGTTAATTCTCAAAACGCGGAAACCACTTTTTTCCGAAATTAATGCTAGCGCATTTCCAATGACTGTTGAACGCAGATGCCCCATTGAAAACGGCTTGGCAATATTAGGAGAAGAATAATCAATTGTCATCACTTTGTTAGTGCCAATACTTAAATTACCGTAATGCTCTTTTTGCGATATCACTTGTTCTATTACAGATTGTGTCACTTTCTCCTTGTTGAAAAAAACATTTAAGTAACTCCCAATCGCTTCCACTTTTTCAAATAGAGGTGATTTCATAACTTGGACCAATTCATGTGCAATTTTCTGCGGCGGTTTACGGAATAATTTTCCGAGTTCAAAACAAGGAAATGCCAAATCACCTAAATTGGAATATTTCGGGTTTTCAATCATTAAAAATAGCTTACTTTTATCAATTTTCCCACCTAAAGCCTCAAAAAGAATCTCAGTAAATTCACTTTTAATATTCATATTTTTCCCTCCAATTAAAAAAGCTCCCGTCTCTTATTAAAAAGAGACGGGAGCTGTAGTAATATCCCGTGGTACCACTCTAATTGCTTTCAAAAAATGAAAAACCACTCAAATTTTTAACGAGGCAACCCCCGGCATTCCCTACTAAGTTTTCAGGAAAGCATCTCAAAAGTGCGGTTCATCCTTTGCTTCATGCCAAGCTCCCACCATTCTCGACTCGCTTTTTTTCCACAAATGACTACTCTCTTTATCATTGATTTTCGTTTATATTACGGTATATTATATCCAATATTTGTGAAATAGCAACCATTTTCCCCCTCTAAATTATAAATTTAAATCACCCCCCTTTTTCTTTGTCGAACCTCTTCCATCCACACTGTTTGTATTGCATAATAGTTATTAGCTTCACACGTGAAAGGACAGTTGTATGATTCAAATTGAGCTGATTTGCCATGAACTGAAACGATTGATGGACGATTACTATAATTGTGAGGACCCAGCTATCAAGCAACAAATACATCAAGATATAAAAATTTTGAGTGAAGGGCTGTTCCTTAGCGATCTCCCTGATGATGTTTTAAAAATCATTGAATGAAAAACAGCCCGGATGGATTATTTCCACCGGGTTCTTTTCTTACAGAACATAAATCGTCAAGTTACCAGTATAGGTATGAATGGCACACTAGAATTACCTAAAGTTTGGTGAAAAGTACTAGTTACAAAGTTGGTCCATTATGTTAAATTAGCTTTGGTGATAATTATGATATTAAAAGAACTATTCGCAAACTTTGCTATTTTGACATCGCTTATTTTTTTATATACACAGCTATTGAAAACCCCATTAAACCGGAGTTCTAATTTTACGTATAAAGTTTATGCAGGCATAGTTGCAGGTATCTCATCTGATATATTAATGCTATACAGTATTCCTATTGATGATACTATCTTTGATTTGAGACATATCCCTCTCATCTTGATCGGATTCTATGGCGGTTTTATCCCTGTAACGATATCGTTACTGTTCTTTATAGTTGGACGGTTGTTAATAGGATTAAGTACCGCCTCATTTATCGCAATATGTTATGTTGTTATTGTGTCAATATTTGCAGTACTGCTTTCTACTAAAGCAAAAGGCAGCTTGCAGGCGAAAATAGCAATTGTATTAACTACTAACAATATAATATTGACTGTCACTGCTGTTTTTCTTGTTAAAAACACATCAACACTCTATGTCCTGCTTCCTACTTATTGGGTTGCCTCTTACGCTGCCGGAATTCTCGCCTTTTATATGCTGGAACTGTTAAGAAAAAAGAAAATACTTTTTGACAAGTATAAAATAGAATCGACAACCGATGGGTTGACCGGCTTAAATAATGTAAGAAAATTTGATGAAGTATTTAATTCACTGGCAGAAAGTGTAGGACAAAGAGGAGAGAAACTGTCTTTCCTGTATATTGATATTGATTTCTTTAAGCATATTAACGACACATATGGTCATGGTGATGGGGATATTGTATTAATAGAACTAGGAAAACTCCTCTCCAACTCGACCCGGTCTTTCGATATTGTGAGCAGAAACGGAGGAGAGGAATTTTCTATTATTCTATTAGATTGTTCACTTGAACGAGCTTATGAAATTGGCCAGCGAATTAGAAAAATCGTCGAAAATACTCCGTTTATTTTAAGCTCCAAAAAGAAAATAAACATTACCGTTTCCATCGGTGCAGCCAGCTTTCCTGAAACTACCGATAATATCTGCTCCCTTATTGAAGAAGCAGATAAAGCATTGTATCATGCTAAAAGATCTGGGAGAAACAAGGTATGTATCAATAATGAAGTAAAAGCTGCTCCTGTTTTAACTGTATAATAATTTGGACCCTATAGCTTCTATAGGGCCCTTTTTCTTTATGCTGCTTTATAAAACTTCTCCATTAGATTCTAACACTTATTTATACCAATAGAAGCTCTTTTTCCTTAGACGCTCATTCGATCCTTTTCCTTCACTGTCTCTATCGACATAAATAAATCCATAGCGTTTTTTAAATTCAGCTGTTGATGCACTGACCAAATCAATTGGTCCCCAGGATGTATAACCCATTATTTCTACACCATCACCAATTGCATTCTTCATTTCATATATATGCTCACGAAGATACTCAATTCGGTAATCATCCTGAATCGTACCGTCCTCTTCGAGTTTATCCACTGCACCAAGCCCGTTCTCTACAATGAATAAAGGCTTTTGATACCTGTCATACAGCTGGTTGCAGACTGTTCTCAACCCGACCGGGTCAATTTGCCACCCCCACTCAGACGACTTTAAATAAGGATTTTTTACTCCTTCAAAAAGATTGCCTGATGCTTTACCTGTTTGATGTTCCGGATCTGTGCTAGCATCAAATGACATATAGTAGCTGAATCCAATATAATCAACGGTATAATCTTGTAAAAGCTCCAAGTCCCCTGTTTGCATTTCAATGTTAATTCCATTGTCAGCAAAATAATTAGTCATATAAGTTGGGTAGTACCCTCTAGACTGAACATCTGAAAAGAACAATGTCTTTCTGTCTTGAGTTAAAGCTGCAAACATGTCTTCTGGTTTTGAACTGTAAGGATAGGTTATCATCGAAGCAATCATACAGCCAATCTGTGATTCAGGAATTTCCTCATGCCCTGCTTTCACAGCCAGCGCACTGGCTACAAACTGATGATGTGCTGCTTGGTAAATGTCTTGTTCATTTTTAACTCCGTCTTTAAACAAAAGTCCGCCTCCAGTAAATGGAGCATGCAGTAGTACGTTAATTTCATTAAAAGTCATCCAATACTTAACCTTATTGCGGTATCGTTTAAATATAGTCTTTGCAAAGGTTTCATAATAGCTTACTACTTGGCGGTTTTTCCAGCCGCCGTATTTTTCAACAAGGTTAAGCGGCATCTCATAATGAGAAATCGTTACAACTGGTTCTATATTATGACTTCGTAATTCATCAATCATGTCATCATAGAATTGAAGTCCTTTATCATTAGGCTGCTGGTCATCTCCATTAGGAAAAATACGCGTCCACGCAATCGAAAAACGAAAAGATTTAAAACCCATTTCAGCAAACAAGGCAATATCGTCTTTATACTTGTGATAAAAATCAATGCCTTCATGGTATAAATTAAAATCCTTCATGGAAAAGTAAGGAGGACTCATAATTCCATTAGGAGAAACATCCGCAGTTGATAAACCTTTGCCATCCTCTTGATAAGCACCCTCCAACTGATTTGCTGCAACAGCACCGCCCCACAAAAAACCGTCTGGAAATTGCACAGACCTGCTCATTTTATTCACCTCTGTTTAAAATTTTAAGCTTTCACTTTTGTTTCAATTAACTGCTCTCCAACTTTTATCTGCTTTTGCTCTATTGGTGTAATTTGTTCGAAGTCACCTTGGTTTGTCACAATAACTGGTGTAGAAACAACATATCCGGCATTTTTTATTTCAGTTAAGTCAAAGTCAATTAATAGCTGCCCTTTTTTCACTCTAGTCCCATGACTGACATGTGCGCTAAAATGTTTTCCATTTAATTCAACTGTATCCATCCCAACATGGATCAAAATTTCTGAACCGT
>JAPSHL010000165.1 GCA_031179905.1 Bacillus sp. (in: firmicutes)
CTCCATTTGGTGCCAAAAATGGTCAAATGCTCCTTTTACATTATGTGATGATTTAATTTTTTCTATTCAATAAATTTCAATCACTAATCTCTTTATATACTTCCCGTCAGTATCAGTAATCAAGATTTCCGGCTCTACTTTATTTATGCCAATTAGTATGTAAGGATTTTTTTCAGTCGAGTTATTATAATGGGTGCGAATTTTTATTTCCGTACGCCCATTTCTGTTTTCCACATCCACTAATTTATCGTGTTGTCACTCATATTTTTGTCAGAAAAATTCATTTGCTCCCTTTAAGGAAAGTAAACACCTTAATTCCAATAATTTATGGGTCTACCTCCATATTATGTAAGTGGGGAAGTAAACCTTGTTCCTTTAAGACTCATTGTCTACAACCCAATAGTCAATTTTATTAAAATAGGTGTAAGCAGAAAATACAACGGCGTATAACACTACGATTAAACAAGCCGATTTTTTCCATAACCGATTCTTTCCAGTAATAAAGAAAATGACAGACATTAAAACTATTCCAAAGCTCACTACGCCAAAAGGCATTCCCGTTTATCACCACGGAAGAAATTAATAAGACAATCCTCACACATAACCACGAAAACGCTTCTTTTTGAATTAGATTTACCTCTTCCATACACGTATGTAACCGAATAAATAATAATGCCGATAACTAAACCGATTAAGAGTAAAGTGGAAAACACATTTTCCTCCTAGCATATTTTTTTACTGATATTTACATTTTACTCTTTAGAAAAAGTTTGTTTCAACAAAAATCTACTAATTGTAAAGTTTGTATATTTAAACCATACATCTTCCTTAGGTAATAAATAATTAGTATAACTTGGAATAAAACATATACTTTTTTCCTACTATTTATGATAAAATCTTCTTGAAAATGAGAGAAAGCAGGGAGAAAATTGAAAACACTCTTCAAAAAGGTATCATTCGTTATTATATTAGCACTAACAGCAAGTTTCTTATTCCATTCTGACTTCACAGGAACAGCGAAGGCAGCAACTTCTTACACATATTACATTAAGTCAACTGCAAATTTATACAGCAGTACAAAAAGCAATGCAAAAAAGCTAAAGTCTATCCCTGTAAACACAAAGCTGACAACAACCAGCGCGAAAAAAGACAAAATGTATAAAGTAAAATTCGACGGTAAGACAGGGTACGTCTATGCCTCCAAGCTTTCCACAAAGCTTACGAACGTCACTTTATACACAAAAGATAATGCAAATTTGTATGACAACACATCTAAAAAACAGATAAAGCTGATATCTATCCCTGTAAACGCGAAGCTTGCTACACAATCGGTGATCGGCAGCAAGATGTATAAGGTAACGTACGAAGGTAAATCTGGTTATATTTACACTTCTAAGCTTGCATCCAAAAAGGTAAGCAAGGTACCCTTTGGAAAAACTGTACGAGTTGGAAATACTACAGTGAAGATAGACAAGCCGATTAATGAATATGGTGAAGGTTATTTAATGGAAGGAAATCACAGCTATATTGCATTGCCTGTAACTATTACGAATTACGGATCTAGAGATTATATTGGCTGGCTTTCAGAGGGTTATGTCAACAACAAATATTATGATGTATTTGATAATGCTTATGACGCCATAGATTACGAAGAGAATGAGCTATACCCATTCACAATGCTTTCCAAAGGAAAGAGCGTGAGCGGCTATATCACTTTAAAAATGGCAAAAGGCAAAAACTTAGAGTTTGTTTACGCAGATAATTATTACGAAAATTTCATCACCTTCTATGGTAAAAACTAATGCATTCCCCCTCTCCAAGGAGGGGGTTTCTTATTTTGGATACTTTTACCTTTCCGTTTGATGTTTCACTTTCTTTTAAACGGTGTAAATACAAACTAAGAAAGAAATACACTACCACTTAAAGGAGGAATAAACATGACAGCATTACAGAAAACAGCATTAGTTCTTACTATTATTGGAGCAATAAACTGGGGATTAATAGGATTCTTCCAATGGGATCTAGTAGCAGCTATTTTCGGCGGACAAGATGCAGCTTTATCTAGAATCGTTTACGGCCTAGTCGGAATCGCTGGTTTAATTAATATTGGTATGCTTTTCATGTCACCAAAAGAAAAAACATCTGACCAACATGTAAGAACAAACCACTAAAAAAAGCTGGCACTGCCAGCTTTTTTTTCTGCTATTGCATATCTTTCGCGATCCATGTTATTTTATCTGCAGATGCAGCGAACTCATAAAAATCATTACACATCTCATTGATTACACGAATGAAGGAAGATAACTCCTCGTTCATCCTATTATTTTGCACTTTAGTTTCGCATATTGCTTCAAAAATACGCTGGAAGTGCTCAGCTGTTTCCTGCATGCTTTCATCACCTTTCGTGATTTCATCCATAATACTATCTGAACTTGTTAGTTTTTTCGTTTGTCCGCTTGTATTTTGAATAAGTGCTGCTACATTAGCAACTGATTTCTTCGTATCATCGGAAAGCTTTCTCACCTCTTGGGCAACTACTGAAAAACCTAATCCATGCTCCCCCACCTTTGTGCTTCCATTGCCGCATTCAATGATAAAAGACTGGTTTGTTCTGCACTTCCTTTAACAATATTAATTATTTCTGCCATTTCGTTCGTGATAGACAGCAAGACATGTACATAATCATCCGTAATATCATTCACTTTATGATGAATATTCCCCATATTGTCCGCTTGTTTATTGATTTGCTTTTTACCTTGCAATGGCCGCTCCTCTGCCAGATTGAATAAATCTGCCCCCTTTTTAGCGAATGTAATAATGTCATTAGACTGGCCGACAAGCGGCTGAAAGGATTGATTCGTTTCCTCAGAAATAGAAGCGAGATTCTCTAAGGCCTCTGCGACACTTGGGCGAATAAGCAGCTTTTCCTTTTTTCGCTCTTGCTTGATTCGGTGAGATTCTGCATTATACGCCTCAAGGACTAATTGCTGTTCCAGATTTAAAATTTTTGATATCGCTTTCGCAAATGTCTTATGGTCTTCTTTATTTGGAAAGTTCCCGTCATAATTGTGAGCAAGGAAATGAGCAAATCATGAAATGCGTACATATACCGTTTCGTCTGAAGCCCTATTCTGACATGAACATGTGCAATCCGTATCCGCTTTTCTATGAACTCAGCATTTATTTCACCTGCAAACATTTCACCTATGTATTAAGCGTCTTTTTTAAGCGCTCAACAGAGCTGTTTTCTTGAATGATACCAAGCAATGACTGCTCATTTTCTCAGTTTTCATAAAACCTGTCTACAATAGTATCAATTTTTTTCAGTACATAGGCTTGCATTCTTTTCATTTGGATTAAATCATCAGTTGTCAAACCAATCATTTGGACTTGTTTGTATACCTCGCTGTTTTCTGCAACCTTCAACTCCACATCCCCAGCAGTGAATTGTACAGCATCTTCTCTTTTTGTTCTCTTTTTTGTTAAAAACAAAGACCTACTCTAGCTTTTTTTCTATTATATAAATAGAATACAATAGGAACTCCAGTATTATAAATATCCTATTATGAACAATATATAGTCAAAAAGTATCTGTTCGCTATGATGAAAGCTTAGGTCACTTCCAGATTATAATGGGGGAGCCAAACAAAAACCAGATAACCACATTTAACAGTATTGTTATTAGCACACTTATTATAATGCTTAATAAACAGCCATTCCAGCGCATAAGAATCACCTCTAGAAAGATAGTCTTTATTGGTTTAACCATGAATAGTGTAAATAAAACCTCCATTGAAGGAATGAAATGTACCAAAATAAAAACCAACTTCTATATAAGAAGCTGGTTTTAAACTAAAGCTGACTCTGAATAAAATTGGTATTGGCCTCTGCCATTTTTCTTCGCTGCATAAAGAGCCGTGTCAGCCTTATTTAAAAGAGTCTCGATGGTTGAACCGTCATTAGGATAAAGGGCAATCCCTATAGAGGAGGAGGTTTTCAGTAGGTGCTCCTCATCAATTTGCCAAGGCTGTTTTAAACTCTCACATAATCTTGAGATAATTGTTTCTGCTTCTTCTTTATTGTTGAGACCTTCAACAGTAATAACAAACTCATCTCCGCCTACTCTCGCTATTGTGTCTGTTAACCGCAAATTCTTCTCCATTCTTCTGACATACAGAGCAAGCAGCCTGTCGCCAATCTCATGACCATATGTGTCATTAATTTGCTTAAAGAAATCAAGATCAAGAAAGACAAGCGCAAATATTTTTTTATCTGTCTCTGTGTCTTTAATAACATTCGGCAAGTTTTTCATCAGGTAGCGCCTGTTAGGAATTTTTGTTAGATAGTCTTGGTAAGCCATTTTTTCAAGCTTATGTTCATACTCTTTTCGCTCAGAAATCTCCCTGGAAGCTAAAATAATAGAATCAATTTCACCTGTCTGTCCTTTGACACACGAGCCATTTGCTTCAAACCATCTGTATTGGTTTGAGGCATCCATTAATCTAAATTCAAATCTATAATCAACATGTTTCTTTTTAGAAACTTTAGCAAGCCGTTCCCGCATGTTCTCTACATCACATTTGTGCAGAAATGTAAATAAGCTTTTACCCCTTAATGAACGGCTGTCAAAGCCCAGTATTTTCTCAAATGAAGGGGAGACATACTCAATGCATCCAGCCTTATCTACAAGAAGGATAATGTCCTTCATATTTTCAGTAATAACCCGAAATTTCCGTTCACTTTCATTTAGTAATTTCTCAGATTTTTTCCGATCCGTTATATTTCGAGATACGATAATTAGATGACTTCGCTTTCCTTCATCATTAAAAACAGGGGTTTTTAATACTTCCCAAGTATTTTCCACACCATCTTGATCAATTAAGGATTTTTCCATTTTGAGGGTAGTGCCATTCTCCCATGCCAATTCATCTGTTGTGTAATTCCGTATAAATTTTTCTTCCATCTCTGGAATCAGTTTGGCAAGTTCTAAATCCGTTTTGCCATGATAAGCGACAGAAGCCAAGCAGTAAGAGTCTATGACTTTCTTGTTTGCTAGAATCCATTTGCCGGCACCGTCCTTTAAGACAATAAATTCTTCAATCAAGTCAATTAATAATCGAAGCTGGGGCTCTTGTAATTTCAAAAAAGAAAGATGCTGTGTGAAGTCCATAAAATTATCCCTTTCTGTATCTCTACCAAATAGTTCTTTAGAACCAAATCGTATATAATTGTCTATTATATGAGCCATAAAACTGGATAGCAAACTTTATTTACTTTGTAAATTAATCCATTTTACTGCTTTGTTGTTCTGTGGTTTCTTCTTATATCTTATATCGTCTAACTGCCAGCTTCTTGAAGCTCATTAACAGTTACGAAACGATACCCTTTATTAGTTAATGCAGCTAAAACTCCCTCCACTGTATTCCATTCCTCTCCAGTCTTATCATACATTGGATGGAGAAGAATAATAGCTCCAGGGCTGATATTTTCCTTAACATATTGGACCTTGTCATTCGCTTTCTGAAATAAGCTGTCTGGTTCTATATTCCATGTGATTGTTTCCCTGTTATTTTTTTCAAGAAACATAGGTAAACCAACAAGCTTTTTTCCGTTAGGCGGACGAAAGTCAATTTCTCCTTCAAAGCCTGTCTGACGTATCAAGTCATCGGTTTTTTGTATTTCTTCCTTTATATAAGAAGGAGACTTAAAAACCATCCGCTTATGGGAATATGTATGATTCCCAATTTGATGTCCTGCTTCTGCAATCGCTTCTCCTAAATTCATGTTCTGTTCTAGTTCTGTTCCTATTAAAAAGAAGGTCGCCTTCACATTATACTTCTCCAAAAGCGGCAGGAGTTCTTCAACATTGCTTGTCGGTCCATCATCAAAAGTTAATGCTACTAGCTTTTCCTCTGTTTCTACATGATTTACAATACCTCCAAACAATTGAAAGGTTCTTGAATTCATCAGTTTATAAGTTCCAAACATACATATCAGAAACAATATCACTACGATTATAGCTATCCATAAACTGCTTTTTTTCCGCAAGAAATCACTCCTTATTGCCTTAACAACAAGCAATATTTATACATTACTTATTCTTGAAAAGCTTTAATAATTCCTTCACTCAAAATCCAATTTAAATGAGCTTTTTATATACCTTTATGGACATCTTTCCCTTTCGTTTCTAGATGAATACAGTATTAATATTTATTGTGAGGTGATAATGATTAACTCTTTATTTGAAAAAAGCTGTACGATTGTTAACAGCCTTGCTGATTGGCAAAAGGAAGCATTTGAAGCATTCGAAGCGAAGATGAACGACACATACAAACCGTTCCCCTGCATACCTGCGGTGATCGGATTTACAAAGAATGAACTGAGATATGGATTTGTTGGTGATCCCCGGGAAGAAAGCAGCAGCCTGGAACTAGGAGAAATGCTTACCTCTTATTCAGAACAGTACAGGTCATTCGGAAACTATACATCGCTGATTATTTTTTTTAAAACACCTGAAGAGTTAAGAAATAGTTACAATGCAGAACAATTTGAGCAGCTTTTTTGGGACCAATTAAGTTCGTTAGCTACACTCGATAATATGGAATGGCCAAAACATATACCAGAAGATCCACATCATTCTTTATGGGAATTTTGTTTTCATGGTGAACAGTACTTCATGTATTGTGCCACACCTGCCCACAAAAATCGGCAAAGCAGATATTTTCCTAACATGATGTTTGCAATTACCCCCAGAAGGGTTTTGCAAGAATTTAATAAAAAGCCAACATTTGCTGAACGGATGAAAATAAAAATCCGGGAAAGACTTGGGAACTATGACAAAACCGGGATCCATCCCTCCTTAAACACTTATGGAGAAGTCGACAATCTAGAATGGAAACAATACTTTCTTCGGGATGATGAAACCGTGCCGATAAAATGCCCTTACCATCGTGTTTTGAAGGCATTACGGATACAAGAAAAAGACAAAAAAAGTGACTGATGTATTTTAAAACCATTATATAACCTTCAAAAAGGTCACTTCCTCAATAGAAAGTGATCTCTTCTTGATGATCTGCAAGGAATCGGAAGCCCTATCAAATTTGTATTACAACGCCTAACTAGTTATTTCACTCTATTTATTCTATTATCAGCATTATTAAATCGAAAAAATTATACTTTTATCAATTAGACAATCAAAAAGCATGAAATCATTGAAGATTCATGCCTTTTTGGATACTCTGATACATATAGAAGAATTATTAATATCTATGTTAAAAAAACAGAAAATCCAAGGGGAGGTAGTGATACTTTTTATACCTACGGTTAACTACTGTGGTGCCATCTTCTTTCTAGTTTAATCAACCTACTAGACATAATACGAAAGGTGTTTATGAAAAATGAAAACTAAACAAAGAAACCAAGCATCGCTTATTTTATGGATTGTTGTGTGTTTTTGGTTCGCACAATATGTCTATATCCCTTTCCAAACTACCTATCTACTTCTAGCACATATTTCTAGTAATTTAGTTGGGATTATTATTGGTGCATACGGCATTTCACAACTTCTGCTCAGGCTGCCTGTAGGTATTCTTGCTGATCTTAGCAGTAATCATAAGTTTTTTATTATTCTCGGATCTTTTTTCGCTGGTGCCGCTTCCGTTTTTCGTATTTTGTTACCTGATGAAGTTGGCTTTTTAATTGCTAATATATTATCAGGTACAGCAAGTGCAACCTGGATTTCTTTTATGATATTGTATATGAGCTTTTTTAAAAAAGAGGACCAAACCCGGGCAACCAGCAAGATAATAATGGCTAATAACACAGGTATATTACTCGGCTTTGTCACTAGCACCTTTTTGTATGGTAGCGTCGGGATGGTAGTGATTTGCGCCTTCAGTTTTACAGCCGGTCTTATTGCCTGTTTACTTTCCTTTTTCCTTCATACAACAAAAC
>JAPSHL010000366.1 GCA_031179905.1 Bacillus sp. (in: firmicutes)
CTCGTTGAATATGAAACCCTACTAAGCATTTACCATTTTGTATCTAACTATTTTTAAGTATATTATGAGGAATAGGCGGTTTATTCTTAAATGTAGAAGAAATAAGTAACATACAGTTATGCTTGATAAATAAAATAAAAAAAGTTAGTATATGTTTTATTGAAGAGGTGATTACATTGTTTAAACCAATTATTGAATTTTGTTTAAGCAATCTAGCATCCGGTTCAGAGCCGGCAAAGCTTGTATTAGAGCAGGATGATAAACTGGATGTAATAGATTATGGCTGTTTAGGCATGTGCGGACAGTGCGGGGAGTCATTATTTGCCCTTGTGGACGGAGAAATGGTGACAGGTGAAACACCTGATGAGCTCGTTCAAAATGTGTACAAGCATATAGAAGAAAATCCCATGTTTTAGTTTACAGATAAAGCAGGCGAATTTCGCCTGCTTTTCTTTTAAGCTTTTTGTAAATCTCTGATTTTATGCCAGCCATCTTTTGCTAGAGTGATAATATTTGTCTCAATCGTTCTGCTTTGCTGTTCTATTACCTTTGAGAAGTATTTTACAGCTTCTTCCGTCTTCGTAGTTCTTCTGCTAAGCTCACCTGCCAAATAGAGTGTTTTTATTTCAGATACTTGAGTTCCCCTGAAATCTCCAGTCGAATAAGATAGCTCATATTCAGATAATGCGAGCTGCATGAAACGATTTTCCTGTTGTATTTCATCCAGCATCCGGTAGAGCCATGCAATTCTAATGTATAATCCAGCAATTAAAATATGCTTTTCACTTCGCAAAATTCCTGCATATGCAGCAAGCTTATACGTTTTTATGCTGTCTCTGATTGTTCTGCTTTCTCCGAAAGTCTGCGGCCTCCAATGGCTTGAAATCTTTTCTGTCAAAATAGCTTTTTCTGCCTCCTTTAAATGGACGTCTTCTTGATCTGCGAAGGCAAAACCGCATGTTGGACAGACATTGACATAATAGAGAAGGGGATTATGATCCTCATAATAAGGGAAAAAATCAGAATCAAAACCCTTTGCTTTAATAAATCGAGAACGCAGTTTTTTTGTTGTAAAATTGGATGAACATAATGGGCATATACATTTTTTGTCATAAAGAGGTTCAATGGTCGTCATTTTTTTATACCTCTCCAAAATATTTTAGTTAATTTATACTACTATTATATCATGACATTAAGTATTATTACCTATTTTAAATGCGTTTATTTGAAAATTTCATAATATTTTTAAAAAATATGTGAATATCTCTGCAATTAATTGGTATATTTTTGGTGAGTTGCACAAGTTGAGTAGTTTTGTCTCGAGGTATATAATATAAAGAAGAAGAAACATCAGAAAGGGAGGATTTTACTTATGACAGAAGAAGTACTTCATATAACAGAAGCGGCAGCATTACAGATAAAAGAAATGATGAAAGACAATGAAGAGGAAGGATCATTCTTAAGGGTTGCCATTAGAGGAGGAGGCTGCAGCGGGCTTTCTTACGGAATGGGCTTCGCACCTGAAAAAGAAGAAAATGATCTTTTGACAGAGCATCACGGCATCCAAGTAATTGTTGATAAAAATGACACTGCCATCTTAAAAGGAACAAAAATTGATTATAAACAATCTTTAATGGGCGGTGGTTTCACAATTGACAACCCGAACGCGATTGCTTCATGTGGCTGCGGTTCATCATTCCGCACAGCAGTTAATGCAGGTACGCCTGAAGAGTGTTAACTAAAAAAATGCCTTTTCCGAAAATAGGAAAAGGCATTTTTTTAGTTATCGACAAGCTCTTGCCACGACTTTCGGGAATCCAGCGGTTTATTTGTATTTTTTCAGGATGAGAAAGACTTTCATTGATTTGTACGGTCGCTTGTATTATTCCTGCAGTGAACATCACTATTACCACTACCAATAAAGTTCTATCATATACTGTTTTAGTCCTCTTTCAATTAAGAAACCCTCCTACTCCTATATATAATTAGAATTTCCCATACATTTACATAACTTCTCTTAAAATATGTAAAAAAACAGTTAGAATCAGTAACAGGCAAAAAAAGGGTAAATTAGGATGTAAAAGGT
>JAPSHL010000166.1 GCA_031179905.1 Bacillus sp. (in: firmicutes)
ATTCCTTGGCTTTACAAAAGCAAAAAAAAAACAGCATTCAAACGAGGCTGTCCGAACAACAAAACCTTGTTTAAATGCTGCATTTATTTTAGCTGTGTACTGCTTCTTTCTCTTCACTTCGTTCTTGAAAGGCATTATCCCTGTACTGCTTCTTCTCTTTATTGGACATCTTTTTATAATCATCCATAAATTTTTCGTAAGCCGGGATTACATCCTTAATGCTGCCCTCCATCTTCACCTTGCCAAATTCAAGCCAAATCGCTTTTTCACAAAATTTCTTCATTTGGCCGATAGAGTGGCTGACGAAGAACATTGTTTTGCCACGTTCCTTAAATTCCTGCATCTTTTCCAAACACTTCTCACCGAATGCTTTATCCCCTACAGACAAAGCTTCGTCAATTATAAGCACATCTGGATCTGTATGAACAGAAATCGCGAACCCAAGGCGGGAACGCATCCCGCTGCTGTAGGATTTAACAGGCTGATCAATGAACTTGCCAAGCTCAGCAAACTCAATGATATCTGGCTCAAGCGCCTTAATCTTTTCCTTGCTGAAGCCGAGCATCAAGCATTTCAGCTCAATGTTTTCCCGGCCTGTCAGCTGATTGTTAAGCCCTGCTGCAACAGCAATTAAGGAAGCCTGTCCATCTATTTCAACAGAGCCGCTCGTTTCTGGAACGATGCCTGCAATAATATTGGAAAGCGTCGATTTACCGGAACCGTTAATACCGACAAAGCCGATCGTGTCGCCTTTTTCTGCCTCAAAGCTGACATCTCTAAGGGCATAGAAAGGCTCTCCATAGCTTTTCGGCAAGAAAATATCCATCATTTTTTCCTTATTGCTGCTGTATAGTTTATATCTTTTCGTCAAGTTCTTTACTACGACTGATTTTGTCATACAATCACTTCCATTATAAGAAATCAATAAAATGCCTTCTGAACCTTACATGTAAATACGAACCAAGGAATAGGAAGACAAGCAGTACAGCCCAGAAATAAAGGGTCAGCCAGCCATGCTCGATAAAGAACCAACCTTCACCCAGAAGGGAATAACGAACACCTTCAATTAAATAGTAAAAAGGGTTTAACTGCATTATTAATTGTAATTTCTCACCAAAACGGTCCTGTATCGGCCATAGTATTGGTGTAGTATAAAGCAGCACTCTCATCAATGATTGAACTAACATCTGAAAGTCCCTAACTATTGTTGAAATTGTTGATGTGATTAAGGACAGAGAAAATAAAAACAGAATCGTTACAACCAAAAAGTATGGAAGCTGCAAATAGTATATGTTAATAGGCAATCCCATAAACTGAAAAATAATGATTGTCACAAGCATTAACAGCAATTGCGGCATTAGCTTAGACAATATCACATAGGACGGTATCGCACTTAACGGGAAGTTCATGCGGGATACCATCTTCAGCCTTGTGTAAATAGACTTCGAACCATGCGTAATCGACGGATAAATAAAAAACCAAATTGTGATCCCTGCAAGCATCCAAGGAAAGAATTCATATGTTCCTCCACCCTCGTACTCAACAGAATGTCTTTTCTGTACAAAGCCAAACACAAACCAATAAATCGCAATTTGGATAGCAGGGTTCAGCAGTTCCCATAAGCTTCCTAAATAGTTGTTATTGTTGGCGCTTTTCAGTTCATATGCAGCCAGTCTATTGATCAAATGAAAATTATCATATTGTTCTTTTAACACTTTAAACATTGAAACCATGTAAACCTAACCCTTCTCTCATAAGCCAAATAGGACTAAATGGGCTTTTTAATGTAATCTTAAGCGAGCCGTTGCTCTACTTAAGAAATACTTCTTCAACCACTCTCTTAGATGCTTCCCCATCCTCCAAATAACAAAACGTATTATAGAACTCCTCGAATTGTTCATTAAGAGGCTCTTTTTCTGTCTGGCGAATGTATTCAATTACTTCATCTGTTGTTTTTGCCAATGGCCCTGGAGCTTTTTTCTCAAAGTCAAAGTAAAAGCCGCGAAGCTTATCTCGATATGTGTCAATATCATAAACATAGAAGATCATTGGTCTTCTTAAGTTTCCGTAATCGAAGAATACGGAGGAATAATCGGTAATCAATAAATCAGAAATCAAGTAAAGCTCTCTGATATCCTCATAGTTTGAGAAATCATAGGCAAAACCTACATATGGAGTAAGGTCGAAGTTCTCTGCGACCAAATAGTGCATCCGTAAAACAACGATATAATCATCGCCAAGCTCTTCTCTTAGCTGGTCTAGGTTAAGTTCTAAATCAAACTTATATTTCCCTTTTCCGTAGAACTGATCATCACGCCATGTTGGTGCATATAGGATAATTTTCTTATCCATCGGCAAAGCGAACTTTTCCTTTATTGCTGTAATATTATCCTCATGGTTATCATTAATTAACGCATCATTACGTGGATAACCTGATTCAATCATCGTTCTGTCGAAAGCAAAAGCTCTTGCAAATATTTCGCTGGAATAAGCATTCGGAGAAACGAGATAATCCCAGTTGCTTGCTTCTTTAAGGAAATTCCTTTTGTATTTCTTTGTATTTGTGCCAGGCATATGGACTTCATCCATATCAGCAGCAAGACGTTTCAGCGGTGTTCCATGCCAAGTCTGTAAATATGTTGTGTTCTTTGGCTTCGGAATCCATAGCGGCAGACGGCTGTTACTAACCCAATATTGAGCTCTTGCCATTCTGAAGAGCCATTTGATGGAGAATCGAGGCGTTATGTTGATGCCTCTGTCCTCAAAGTTTTGGATAAACCTTTTATCTACACTCCAGTACAGCTTATACTCTGGATGGTTTTCTTTCAAATATTCATAAATCGCTCTTGGGCTGTCACTATACTGTTTTCCTAAAAAGCTTTCAAATATAACTGTTTTTTTACTTGCAGGTAGCATGCCGAGCATTTTAAATGCAAGCTTAAAGAGCTTCTTCGCTTTTCTGCTTCTCTTAATCCGCACAAGCTTGCCTTTAATTCTTGCTTTAAGCTCCTGTTTCGCATTAAAATCAGCGACTTTAATGGAAAGATAATTATTTTTCGCTGTTGATTTCAGCAATACTCTTTTCTTACCGTACATAGTGGAGATACGGCTTCTTTGTCTTTTGTATTTAGGATTAAAGGAGACAAACTTTAATCTTGGGCTAAGTATTTTAACCTTTTCGCCATTTTCTTCATATGAAAGCTCCAAATAGAAGCGATAATAGATTGCTTCTGACTGGAAAAGATATTGGTTCAAATCAAGCTTGCCTTCAAAGCCAATTGTTTCGTAGTTATGGTCGGTACCGCCGTACATTTCCTGCAAGTCGCTTCGATGCTTGTCCTCAAGAGTAATATTATATATTTCCTCATTGATATTGTTCGTGATAATCAGCCTTTTTTCGACAGTCTGCTGCTGTGACTGTGGATTAAAGCCATATCCAGAAATATGTACATGACTTCCGCTTGATAAATGCGCTTCTTCAATATTCGCAATAATTCTCTGCACAACCGTCTTGAATGAAACATTCCCTTTGTTCGTTGTATACGCATAGAACATCGTTCCAGCTTCACCATATAAATGGAAGTTTAGCTCTAAGGCTGCCTTATTGCTTTTAATTCTATATTTCTTTTCTATATCTGACTCTTCTTCCTTCGCAACCAAGTACAGATCCCAAACAGCTTGTTTGCTGAAATCCTCTTTATAGTCAGTCAAGCTTATTGCCGATTCATAAATTCCAAAATCTTCATTTATATCAATTTGCTTGATGGATCCTTCAACTACATTTCCAGAGCCCCTTTGAATTAGTACAAGGCTTGTCTGCTTCGCCTCAAGCAATTCATGTTTAAAACAGAACTTCACAGATAATTGATCATTATTGATAAATACCTTGTGGGCCTGTTTATGAACATATCCAGATTCACTCATTATGCTACTCCTCTCAAACATACAGTACCAAATTCACGTACTTTACAATCTATCAAACATTATATAGGTTACGTGAATGGATTTCAAACTTATTTAGAAGACCTCTTCCCAAAGTCGATGGCTATACTCATTTTTGTCACAAAAATGAAAAAAACCCTATAGCTACAGGCCTTTACAGGCCCGCACTATAGGATGACAAGTATCTTAGATTACTTAATATTCAAGCCAAGATTTGAATTAACTGTAGTATAGAACTGGTACAGCTTTTTATCCATGATCTTTTGTGTGTAGTCTATACGAATCAAGCTGATTTTTTGATATTCATTATAGCGGACAAATATTGCATAGCTTCCTTTAGAGAACTCAAGCATCGTTGATAATGGAATAGTTAAGCGGAAATGATGGTTATCAATCCTTTCGACAGCAAAGGAATACTGATTTACTGTATTTCCTCTGTCACGGAAGATAATATCATCCACATTATCAATGGAATCACCATATAAATGGAAGTCCAATGTATAATCGCTTTCGCCAAATACACCCTCTTCATAGAAGCCTGCCATTGCAACACGAATATGTTTTTTATCCTCAAACGGTGTTACCATGTAAGGCTCATTATCAAGAATAACAATTTCCTTCACTTTTTCTTTCTTATCCCATTTGTACAGTTCTGCAATTTTATCCTGTTCACCGTTTAAGAACATATTGTAAACAACTTTATTAATTGGGTGGAAGAATTGATCCTCAATGTTGTAGCTAAGATCCTTTGTTGTATCAAGGACTTCATTAAATTTATCATAATAAGCTTTTTTATTTTTACTTTTAAAGAAATGCTGACGATTAAAGAATCTTGTAATGCAATCGAATTCATAGAGACGATTCAAAATCATCTTTTCTGTTTTCCCGTCAAGCTTCTTTGCTTTCACATAGTTGATAACTTTAATGTTTGTATCCATTTTTTGCATAATGCTCGTCTGCTTTGTCAGAGAAGCATCATTTTCATCAAGCCTATTTAAGTAGTAGATGACATTTGTTGTAGTAGATATTGTTTTAGACGCAACCAAAACATCAATAAAGAACTGCTTGTCCTCTGCATACTTCATTTCCGGATAACGGATATTATTATCTTTTAGAAGGCTTGTTTTCATCATGCGTGAACGCGGTCCTAAATGCTGAAAAATATGAGGAATAGACGTTGCAAGAATGCCTCTTCTCTCTTTACAAGACTCATGTTCCCCAACTATTTTAGTAGATTTGCTTTCTACTTGGATTGTTTTCCCTACAACATAATCATCATTAGTTTCTTTAAGAATATTGTAGAGAACCTCTAGGCCGTTGCTTTCCAACCAGTCATCAGCATCAAGGAATGTGATGTAAGGAGCAGTCGCGAGCTCAATACCAAGGTTTCTTGGCTGTGCAGGCGTTCCTGTATTTTCCTTTAAGAAAACAACCATCATATTTTGATGTTTTTGCGCATATTCCAACAACATCGGTCTGGACATATCAGTTGAACCGTCATCAACTAGGATATATTCTACATTATCAAAGCCGATTGTCTGGTTGATAACAGAATCCACTGTTTTGCTTAAGTATTTTTCTGCATTATAAACAGGGGTGACAACTGTAACCACCTTGTCTTTCTTCTTTTTTAAAACATTGAATATGCTGCTTTTTTTATTGTAGACATAGTAGCCTTCATTATTATAGTCAATTTTATGTTGTGCTTCGAATTGTTTTTTATTATAGCTAGACACTATAAAAACACCGCCTCTTCTTTATCAAATACACTATGTATTTTAGATGGTCCTTTTTGTTTACAAAAGTAACCATTTTATTATTATACACATTTTGCAGTTTTTCTTAAACATTAACCTATTATATTTAGGCAAGCAAGCAAAAATAAGTATTATTACTTCTAAGCAATATAGTAGTATTGTACTAATTCAGAAAAGCCAGCACTTCATTTGAGCGCTGGCTAAGACTGCATACAAACTACTTAAGGTAGTAGAATGGCTACAATATTCCCTCCTGAAAAAGGGAGATTAATTTCCGCTGCGGGTGGTCGCTTTCCACGGGGCGAGCGCCGAGCCGCTTCGTCGCTGCGCGTCTCCAGGGTCTCGGACTTTCTCGCTAACCCGTAGGAGTCTCACCCCCTCCGCTCCAATCAATCTCTTTTTTGAATAAAATCACTTTGTCGACACGCTGAAAACTTCACCTAGGTGCTGGCTTCATATTATTTATATATTGGAACTTCGAAGTACATTTCGTATGAGTCTAGCAAGTCATATAAGGATTTCATTCTGTTTACTTGTTTGCTTGCCCATCCTATGTCTGTGGCGTATTGGTGAACTCCTGGATTGCTGGAATTCCATCTCATCTTATAGAGTGTATCCTGTTGGTATGTGGCATTGTTTATATAATTTTTGCCGATAAACTCTGCTCCACCGATAATTGCTTTTTCTGGAGTTGTCCAGCCATGCTTGTATGCATACTCTGAGCCGCTCTTATTCGGTGAATCGTCGTATGCTGCTATTCCGTACATATTATAAACTGTTTTTGGTGTGACTGCTTTGCCGTCAACACTCGTAACTGTTATTCCAGTCGCCAGCTCAGAGGTTCCATTGCCTGTTTCCAGCATGGCGTGGGATATCAAATATATTTCGTTAATTCCGTATTGCTTTCCAGCTTCTATAAATGAATTAGCCTTTCCTGTGAAAATTCCTTTTCCATTAAGAATTTTTTCGTTTACTTCTGCCTCAATTAAGCTTGCACTTGCAGACAGCAGCAGGAACTGAAGTTTCTGCTTTTCATCATTCATAAAGTTTTCTGGATTTAAATAATATTTGATGTCTCCAGGACTTGCATTGACCCATGTGTTGTAAGTCAACCTGTATTGTGCAGGCATATCGGATGTGGATGCGGCGATTTCATCATAGTATTTATAGAAATCCACTTCATACCAATACATCCCCGAACTGTCCATTACCTTTGACATAATTGTCACTTTATCTCCAGTTGAGAATTTGCCAATTACCCAATCATTCAAGCTCGCTCCTCCTCTAACATTCCAGCTGCCGCTTGTAATTAGTCCGTAATTACTATAGCTGCTGATATAGGAGAACGCATCTTCTCTTACATATGCTTTATACTTTTTGTCTGTTTGAGCATATTTAGTCGACTGAATTGCTACTGCGTTGTCCAGTGAATATGGTAAATAGTCATATGCTGTGAAAACAGCCTTCGCTTTCTTCATTTCAAACTTCAAAGAAGCATTTCCAGTGTTTTCATAATATTTAAGGACAAATTTATGCTCACCCTTTGTCAGCTTGTAACCAGCGACTTCCCGCTTACTATTTGAATTACTTTGCCATGAATCTATTACTTTTTCTCCATCAATCTCTAGTATCACGCCATCATCAGCAAGGATCGTAAAGTTATATACACCGTCTTCAGGAATATTGACCGTTTTCTTGTAAATAGCAGAAAACTTATCTGCACTAATTGTGCCAGACGGCGAGCCAGTACCCCAGTCAAAGTAAATGTCTGTTATTTTGGCAATCGAATTCTTGCCGCCGACAATAACTGGTTTTACATTGTCAGTTAATGTATATACAGGATTTTCATCAGCACCGATAATCTTTGGATAATACTCTGCATACCAGCCAGAGTCGTTAACTAGACTCTCGTCTGAGTATGGTACAAAAGAGAGCTCAAATTTTGCAGCACCTTTATTATCGTAATAACGCACTTCAATCCAGTGAATGTTACCGTCCTTCGTATCGGCAATCTTTACTTTCGTCGCCTTTTCTCTATAAGATCCGTTGCTCCACTGATCGATTACTAATTGTCCATCTATATAAACTTGGACACCATCATCAGACAGCCCGCGAATGACATATTCTCCTGCATCAATCCGTTTCGCTGTCACATACTTCGCCGAGAAGCCATCAGCATTCATCAACAATGCGGGAGCACT
>JAPSHL010000167.1 GCA_031179905.1 Bacillus sp. (in: firmicutes)
CAGCTGCCGGGATAATCAACTCTTTGTCCAAGGCAAGATTAGCTAACTGTTGGCCAAGATAAGGTCCCATTGTTAAACCAGAGGCACCTAGGCCGTTAGCGAAAATAACTTTATCCTGCCCAGGGATCCTTCCGAAAATGGGCAGGAAATCTGCCGTGAATGGCCTGAAACCGACTTTAGCTTCCAAAAATGTACTATTAATCAGTCCAGGAGCGAACTTGAGCGCTTTATCCATTATCTCTTTCATACCGCCCATTGTCAGCCTGTAATCAAACTCTTCATCATTTTCATGAGTCGCTCCAATGACGATGCGGTTCCCATTAAGAGAAAGGATATATTGATCATGGGGAGGCATGACAACCGGCCAGTCGTCACTGTTAAGACCTGGCATTTGCAAGTGAATAATCTGCCCTTTTTGAAAACTTAAGTCAATCGACAGCGCTAATGGCTTGAGCAATTCATTTGCCCATACGCCGGCAGTAATAATAACTTCGTCTGCAAAAATATTTTCATGTGCTGTTTTAATGCCGATAACATTCCCGTTTTCCAATAGCAGACTGCAGTCATCCTTAATAACCTGTGTTCCCAATTTTTTGGCAGCAGATAACAGTGAATTTCTTAATGCCCAGCCATCGACTCTAGCGGCACCGCTGACATGGACTGACTGAAATCCGTCAGCCAAAGGAGGGAAGAGCGTTTTTGACTCTTGCTCGGAAAGAATGGTGACTTCCCCAATCTCTGGTGCGTCTTCTTTTCGTTTCAAAGTTCTTTTTACCATTGCTTCTAATTTGACTATATTATCATTCGGACTGATAGCCCCTACTTTTTTATAGCCTGTGTTTTTTTCACCACATGCTTTCAGCTCATCAATCAAAGCCGGATAATATCTGGCTCCTTCCATTGCAAGCTTGTACCAACGTTTATTGCGGCGCTGGGATACCCACGGACAAATGATGCCCGCAGCAGCTTTAGTTGCCTGGCCAGAATCCTCTCTGTCTACTATCGTTACAAGTGCCCCTTGTTTAGCTAATTCATAGCCGACGGACGCTCCTAAAATACCAGCGCCTATTATTACTATTTTTTTCATTACTTTCCCTGCCTTACTTATTAGTTAGAAAGAGCCATGTGTTACGTTTATGTGACATAACCTAATATTTGTTGCATACTGTCCACAAAAAAGCTTACTATTATTTTAAGCTTTTGCTAGGATAGAATTCAATATATGTCCAATTAAGGTTATTGTATTGATATTTATTTTATGAAAATTACTAGGTTTATATAAAATTGAAATATAACTGTAACATTCCTATTACTTAAATGACAAAATGTGATGCTATACTACTAATTGTTGGCGAAAGTTGTACAATAAGTAGAAGTTTCGTCGAAAAGCAATCGGAAGGCATACATAAATGGGCCTTTCCTAATAGAATGATGGGGTAAACCCTTCAACATTTACTAACTACATAAATTACTAGACAGATATATAGAATCATACATTAGACCATTGCAGGGGGAAAATGAAATGTTAAAAAAGAAATTAGTAGTTTTGAACACAACAATTATGCTTGGACTTGGAAGCTTGAGCATCCCAGCAATTAATGCTAAAGCAGAAACATCTGCATCCATCTCAAGTGAGCGTTCTGTATTACAGGATAAAATTTCTGATGCTGAGTATAAAATTATTGAAGCACAAGAAAAGCTTGCTGACTTAAACGCACAAATCAAGCGTGTAGACAGTGCAGTTGCAGATAATAAAAAACAAATTGAACAGACTGAAAAAGACATTAAAACTACAAAAGAAGAAATTGCTTCATTAGAAAAGGAAATTAAAGATCTTCAAAACAGAATTGAACAGCGCAATGAAATTCTAAAGGAACGTGCACGCACGTACCAAGAGAATGGCGGAAGCGTTGATTATATCGATGTTTTACTAGGATCTGTAAGCTTCAAAGATTTTGTTGACCGCGTTGGGGCAGTAGCAACAATCATGGAAGCGGACAAGGATTTAATCGAAAGCAACGAAGCTGATAAAAAAGACTTAGAGAAGAAGCAGTCAAGTGTAGAAGAAAAGCTTTCTAGCTTAACAAATATGCAATTAGATTTAGAAGAAATGCAAAAGCAAAACCTTGCAAAACAAGAGGAAAATGAAAAAGCGAAAGCTGAATTAGAAGAAAAGCAAAAAGAAAATGAAGCGGCAAAAGCAGAGCTTGAAGAGAAAGATAATTCTCTTGCAGCTAAAGAAGAAGAAATCAAGCAAATGATTAAAGATAAAAAACAAGAAGAATTAGATAACTTAATCAGTACGACAACTCAAACTAATTCAAGTTCAAGCGTTGAGTCTAATTCAAGCTCAAGCAAAAGCACTAATTCAAGCACTTCTGCAAAGAAAAGCACTTCTACAGCTAAAGCTAGCAGTTCAAGCGAGCAAAAAGCAACTGGTGGAAAATCAGCCGTAATTACAGCAGGTTATAAATATATCGGAAATTCAACTTATAAATTCGGCGGCGGAAGAAATGCTTCTGATATCGCGAATGGCTTATTCGACTGTTCTGCTTTCGTAAGCTGGGCTTATTCTCAAGGCGGATACAGCATTCCTGCAAGCACAGATGCATTGAAAAACTATGGAAAACAAGTTTCATACAGCGATATACAACCTGGAGATTTAGTATTCTTTGATACTTACAAAAAGGATGGCCATGTTGGTATCTATATTGGCGGAGGCAAATTCATCGGTTCTCAAAGCTCTAATGGTGTTGAAATTGTATCTATGTCAAACAGCTACTGGAAATCTGTTTTCAACGGAAGAGTAGTTCGTATCTAATTTGAAATAATGATAGAAAGCATTACTCGATGATAAACTTCATTGGGTAATGCTTTTTATTCTTCATTTCATATATACCCGATTTCATTACCTATATTCGTCTATCGTTTAAAAAATGTAAAAATGGTAAAAATAATAATACCAATACAAACGAACAGCTTCGTTTATGATGAAATTATAAAAAACTATTGATTTATTTTCCTAAATAGTTTAAAATCAATAATCGTAATCGTTCTGATTTGAATCAAGCTTCTATATTTATAGTTTACGTGATTTTATCTATACTATAAATCGTAATCAATCCGAAATAAACAGATACATATTTAAAAAAGAAGGGGAAGATATAATGTTAAATCGATATAAAATTCTGCTTGTGTCGCTAATCGTTCTTGTATTCGCGGCAGGATGCAGCAATACTAATGGAAAAACAAGTGAAGAGAAAGATGACGGCAAACTGAAAATTATTACTACTTTTTATCCAATGTACGAATTCACCAAAAATATTGTCGGTGATAGAGCAGATGTAGAACTTCTGATTCCGTCCACGATTGAACCACATGATTGGGAGCCAACTCCAAAGGATATTAGCAACATCCAAAATGCAGATTTATTTGTTTACAACAGTGATGAGATGGAAACATGGGTGGCTGATATAGAAGCAAGCATCAATAATGACAAAGTATCAATTGTTGAAGCAAGCAAAGGGATTGAACTGATTGAAGCAGCCGAAGAAGAAGAGCATGATCATGGTCATGATGAAGAAGCACATGAGCATAGTCACGAAGCCGATCCGCATGTTTGGCTAAGTCCAGTTCTCGCACAGCAGGAAGTGCAAACTATTACTGATGCAATCGTGAAGGCAGATCCTGAAAATAAGGAATACTATAAAACAGAAAGCAGCAAGTATATTGAAGAGCTAAAAGCACTTGATGAGAAGTACAGAACAGAGTTAGCTAAAAAAACGTCTAATGAATTTATTACTCAGCATACGGCTTTCTCTTACTTAGCGAAAGAGTATGGACTAGTACAAGTGCCGATTTCAGGAATTTCTCCTAGTGAAGAACCAAGTGCTGCCAAATTGGCAGAGCTTAAAAGTTACGCACAAGATCATAAGATAAAAGTGATTTATTTTGAAGAGCTAACTTCTAGTAAAGTGGCTGATACTCTTGCAAAAGAGCTTGGAGCTGATACGGAAGTGCTGAATGCGTTAGAAGGCTTGAGCGATGACCAGCAAAACGCTGGCGAGAACTATATTACGGTAATGGAAGAAAACCTGGAACAGCTTAAAAAATCTCTTTTTGAGTAAAGATATGCTATAATCATTAAGGCGTATGTGAAGGATGTCATCACATACGCCTTCTATGTGAAAAAGAAATAAGAGAAGTCTGTTTAAATAGATCTTAAAAACGAAAGGGGAGACAGAGATGGTACTTGCTTCTATTAGAAATATAACATTTGGTTATGAACATCTGCCCTCATTAGAAGACGTTTCTTTCGATTTAGAGAGCGGAGAGTTTGTAGGCATAACAGGTCCAAATGGTGCAAGCAAATCGACGCTATTAAAACTTATACTTGGCTTATTGAAGCCTTGGTCTGGAAATGTGGCTTTAAGCAAACAAAACAGTCAAGGAAAAAAATTGACGGTTGGCTATGTTCCGCAACAAATCTCTTCTTTTAATGTCGGCTTTCCGAGTACGGTTCTTGAACTTGTTCGTTCTGGCAGATACCAAAAGAAAAAATGGTATAAGAGACTCCAGGAATATGATCATGCTGCAGTTCGGGTTGCATTAGAAATGGTCGGCATGTGGGAGTATCGTAATAAAAAGGTAGGAGATTTATCTGGCGGTCAGAAGCAGAAAATCATCATTGCTAGAGTCTTGGCATCAGAGCCGGATTTACTGGTATTGGATGAACCAACAACAGGTATGGATGCTGAAAGCCGTAAAGGTTTCTATGAGTTTATGAGGCATCAAGTCGTATCTCATAACCGCACTGTCGTGATGGTAACACATGAACAAGATGAAGTGGAAAGTTATTTAGATAAAATTATTCATATTGAGAAAGGAGAGAAGGGAGGATGGAGATGTTTGACCTTGAATTCATGCAAAGAGCATTTTGGGCAGGCGGATTAATTGCCATCATTGCACCGATTATTGGTGTGTTTCTTGTGTTAAGAAGACAAGCCCTTATGGCAGACACTCTGTCCCATATCTCTTTGGCAGGTGTTGCAATCGGCTATTTCTTTCATACTAATCTGACGTTCTCAAGCATTCTTGTTGTTGTCGCAGGAGCTTTAGGGATTGAATATATGAGACGTGCCTATCATTCTTATTCAGAGGTTTCGGTTGCCATCCTAATGGCAGCAGGTTTATCATTCGCGCTCTTTTTAATGAGCATCTCTAGCGGAGGAATGTCGACAAGCATGGATCAGTATTTGTTCGGGAGCATTATTACAATCAGCGAGCAACAGGTCATTGTTTTAGCTGCAGTAACTGTAATTATAGTGCTATTTTTCATTATTTTTAAACGATCTATGTATTTGATGACATTCGACCAAGATACAGCAACAGCAAGTGGTGTGAATACGAATCTTTTATCCATATCATTCAGTATATTGACAGGTATTGCAATTTCCGTCATTATTCCAACAATCGGTGTGCTGCTGGTGTCAGCATTGCTTGTCCTTCCAGCTGCGTTTGCAATCAAACTTGCAAAGGGTTTTAAGATGGTTTTCATTGTGGCAATTCTTATTGCTTTATTCAGCATTTTCACAGGGCTTTTCTCTTCCTATCAATTAGGAACACCCCCAGGAGCAACCATTACATTGCTGCTTGTAATACTACTGGCTTTCGGATTTCTTATCCAAAAAATTGTGCTGCACTTTATGCGCTATCATAAACAAAAAGAATACCGCAGAAATCTTGGATAAACAGAGGGAAGGAGCTTTCAAAACGAAAGCTCCTTTTCTTATGCTTAATATCCTTTTTTGTAATCGACAATGTTGATTTCTAGTTCATTTCCAGCTATGAATTTTTTCAGGTTAGGAATGAATATATCTTCGACTACTCTTTTGTCATAATGCTCTGTCGAACCAGATGTATGGGGAGTAATGATGACATTGTCCATTTCCCATAAAGGGCTTGACTCTGCTAGTGGTTCTTTCTCGAAAACGTCCAGACCAGCACCTGAAATTTCCCCGGCAGAAAGGGCTGCTGCTAAATCGTCCTCTTTGATGATTTCGCCTCTTCCAATATTAATAAGGAATGCGCTGTCCTTCATTAATTGAAACTGTTCTTGCTTAAACAGCTGGTGAGTATCCTCTGTTAAAGGTAGAGTAATAACAACATAGTCACATTCAGGCAGGACAGCATTCAGCTTATCAGTTGTGTACATCTCATCTACATAGTTTTCAGGTTTGCCTGAATGGCGAATACCGATAACTTTCATCCCAAATGCTTTTGCTATTTTAGCAGTTTCTTTTCCAATCGCCCCTACTCCTATGACACCAACTGTTTTACCGTGCATTTCAAGTTTAATATCGGCGCCGTCCCACTTTTTCTTTTCCTGGTTTTTAATATAAGTATGTATATTGCGAGTTAATGAAAGCATTAATGCAAAAACGGTTTCCGAAATGGGGAAGCTGTGAACACCGTTTGCGCTTGTTATCCTTATATCTTTTCCTTCTAACTCTTTTAACGGAAGGGAGTTAACACCGGCACTCCAGGTTTGAATCCATTTTAGCTCATCGAGAAGATCCATCTTGTCTTCAAAGAATTTTCTCCAGCCGAGTATAATATCTGTATCCATTGCATGAAACTTCCATTGATCCGGCTCGTTTGTAATGATAATATCCCATTCAGGTATTACTTCTTGAATTTGTTTCACTAAGTTATCCTCTATTTGGCGGGTGATAAGCAGTTTGCTTTTTTTCATAATATGGCACTCCTTTATTGGGTAATAAGTATATTTTATCAATATACTGAAAATTTGACATGTGATAGATGATGCAATTAAAAAACCAGCAGACACTTTCATGTACTGCTGGTTTCTTAAATTAAATAATTCTTTTACGCAAATAGCCGGAAATGGCATCAATAATGGTGACCATAACGATAATTCCTAACAAGATAATACCGACCCTGTCCCAATCTCTTGAATTTAACGCAAAAATCAGAGGCGTGCCGATACCGCCGGCCCCAATGACACCGAGAATGGCAGCAGCACGAATATTAATTTCAAACCGATATAAAGTATATGACAAAAATCCAGGCAATACCTGTGGAAGTACAGCGAACCAAAGTACTTGTAAGCGGTTTGCGCCTGTTGCTGTTAGAGCTTCCGTCGGCCCCATATCAAGACTTTCAATTTCTTCGGAGAACAGTTTTCCAAGCATTCCGATTGAGTGTAATCCCAGTGCAAGAACACCGGCGAAAGAACCAGGTCCAACTGCCTTGATGAACAGAATCGCCATAACAATTTCAGGGAAAGTACGAACAAAGCTCAATACAAACTTTCCTGAAGATGTTACCGCTTTGCCTTTGCTCATATTATTTGCTGCCCAGAAGGCAAAGGGAACACAAAGAATGCCAGAAATAAATGTTCCAAGAATGGCAATTGCTAATGTATCTAAAAGGCCGCGCAATAAATCCTCACCATCTGGCAAGTAAACATAATCCCAATCAGGATGAAAGATACCAGAAAATATTGCTTTTGAAATTTGTCCGGCAGTTTCTTTAATATCATTTACTGGCATGCCGGCAAAAGCCCAAATATACAGTAATGCCAGCAATACAAAAATTACTGTCTTAAAGAAGTATTTTTTCTTCGGCTTATTAACTTTAGCAGATAATTGGCTCATAATAGTTTCTCCCGTAATTTCGTGCTAATATAATCAATCACTAACACTACAATTAATGTCATGATAATGATGGACGCAGTCTTATCGTACTCAAGGAATCCGAGCGTTTTATCATAATATTCGCCGATTCCTCCAGCGCCGACTAACCCTAGGATGGCAGCTGCCCTGACATTCACTTCAAATGTATATAATACGTATG
>JAPSHL010000168.1 GCA_031179905.1 Bacillus sp. (in: firmicutes)
TTCCAATCGTCATGTTCCTGACATCAAAAATAGCCAAATTCACTCGCAAATATTTTACAAGCCAGCAACAGTATTTAGGCGAGCTGAATGGATATATAGAAGAAACAATTTCCGGACAAAAGGTCGTTAAAGTCTTTCACCGTGAAGAAAAGGTGAAGGAGGAGTTTCAGGACATCAATGTTAAGCTTCGAGAGGCGTCCATTCGAGCCCAAATCTATTCGGGTTTCATCGGCCCTGTTATGAACGTAATGAAAAATGCCAGCTTTGCAATCATTGCAGCAGCAGGCGGCTGGATGGCCATTGAAGGTATGGTTACAATTGGGGTTGTCGTAAGTTTTCTTTCGTATTCTAGACAGTTTAACGACCCGATCAATCAAGTGGCAAACCAATTCAATATGCTTCAATCCGCAGTGGCAGGAGCAGAGCGTGTTTTTGAAATAATCGATACACCAACAGAATATGCTGAAAAGCAACCAGTTAAAGATGTTAAGGATTTGTCTGGAGAAGTGATTTTTGAAGATGTTTCTTTTGGTTATAAGGAAGGACACTCTATTCTAAAGAATATCAGCTTGACGGCAAAACCTGGTGATACGATTGCTCTAGTCGGGCCGACGGGTGCAGGAAAAACGACAATTGTTAACTTATTAACGAGATTTTATGAGATAAGCAGAGGCCGCATTGAAATTGACGGGATAGAACTCCAATCTATCAGCAAAAACAGTCTGCGCCATAAATTAGGGATAGTATTGCAGGATGCTTACGTATTCTCTGATTCTATCAGGGAAAATATCCGCTATGGGCGCCTAAACGCTACAGATGAAGAGGTAGAACAAGCTGCACAGCTCGCCAATGCAGACAGTTTTATCCGTAAACTGCCAAAAGGCTACGATACAATCTTGACTGCAGAAGGAGGAAACTTAAGTCAAGGTCAAAAGCAGCTGCTAACAATTGCCCGAGCCATACTTGCAAATCCGTCTGTGTTAATTCTGGATGAGGCGACAAGCAGTATCGACACCCGTACTGAAATGCAAATTCAAGCGGCAATGGCCCAGCTTATGAAGGGACGGACCAGTTTTGTAATTGCCCACCGGCTCAGTACTATTCGAGAGGCAGACATGATTCTAGTATTAAATGACGGGGAGATTATTGAGAGAGGTACCCATTATGAACTAGTAGAACAAAAAGGCTTCTATTACAACTTATATACTAGTCAGTTCAAACGGGTTATTTAATAGAACTAGTGGAGGACAGCACAGTTTAAGTGCTGTCTTTTTTTGTCGTTCAGCTGCTTCTAAACAAAAATACAATTAAAAATTGATAAGCTCTATCTTTTCACCATCTTTTCACCAAAGACTACTAAACTACAAATATGAAAAAGAAAGGAGGAAAGAAAACAGTGAATGGCAAATTGAAAAAAGGTGTTTTCTGGGGAGCGATGGTTGCTTCCATGACGCTTGCGATAAGCTTAATCTTTAATCTGATTGGGGGAACAACCACTTTTGCTGCGGGTTTTCATGATCGTGGAGGTTCAGGGGAAACGGCGATGCACCACCATGAAGTAGTAGTACATGAACGGGTTTTGATTGGCTATCATAATGAACCAGCATTCCCGTGGGTTTGGACTCTCTTCTTTATTCTCTTCGTGGTTACTGTGATTGTCCTTGCAGTCAAGATGTTCAGGAAGAAATCGCAAGCTTCATCGATGCAGCAATTTATTGACACTTCCATTATGAGTACACCAAAACCATCCGTAAATTATTCAAAGGCAACTCTATTAGATGAATGGGAAAAGAAAAACGCAGAAACAAAGGAGAATTTAAATGGGTATTTTTAAAAGAATGAAGACAATCGCTAAAGCAGATATCAACAGTTTATTGGACAACATGGAGAATCCAATTGCAATGCTGAATGAATATACAAGAGAAATGGAACAGGAGCTTAGTAAGGCACAATCTGCTTTATCCAGACAAATCTTTGCAGAAAAGAAGCAAGCAACACTTATCACACAAACAAACGAACTTATAGAAAAACGAGTAAGCCAAGCGAAGCTGGCACTTGAGAAGGGTGAGGAAGGCATCGCTAAATTGGCTGCTCAAGAAAAAATCAATTTAGAGCAGCAGCTTCATCTGTATGAACAGCAGTTAATCACGCTCAAGGAACAAACAAATATCCTAAAGGAAAAATGTAATGAGCTACAAGTAACTTATAGTGAGCTTCAGCATAAAAAAACTATACTTGCATCCCGAGCAAACGCAGCGAAATCAATTAAGCAGTTCCATTTGGCTTCCATCGATTTTAAAGCAGAGCCAATCACAAGTGGCATAACAAGAGCAGAGGAGCAAATCCTCTTCCTGGAAGCAGAAGTGCAAGCTGGCAGCTGCACATCCAACTCGCTAAACAGCTATGACAGTATAAGCTTCCCAAATGTGAGCGATGAAGAAATCACAAAAGAACTAGACAAGCTTAAAGCTGTTAAAGAAGCATTGTAATGATTGGTTGACAAGATTTAGAAGCGCCAGGTAAAGATAAGGGTGCTTCTTTTCATTTACCAAAAAAGGGAGGAGCTATAAAAATGAAAGAAACAATTCAAAAACTGCTACATATCAATCCTATGTCTTATCTGGATTATGATAAGGAAATGCCCATTTTTGTCTATCTAGCAATAGGATTAATAATCTCTGTTATCCCGTTAATTAAAACTTGCTTTTCTATTTGGAATACAATGCTGTTAAATATTATCAGCGATATAGCTGCTGGCAGAAAAATTAGAGCCATACGAAAGAGGAAAAAGCTACTTGAGGGTGAGACAGAAGGGAAAACTTTGAAAGATGCTTTTCATATGTATGTAGGGCATACAGGCGCTTTATTAGGTGCCCTCGGCTTATTTTATTTAGTTGCAAACCAACAGTACGAGCTTATTTTCTTCGTATTGATCGGATTTCTTGCTATATCCCTGTTGTTCTGGATTAGAAGCTTTGTCGGCTTTGTTTGGGCGCTTGTCTGGATAGTGCTGCTTGCAGCACCGATTGTATACCTCAATGAAACTATCATTATGCATGGTGCGATTTTCCTTGCTGCGGTTATTCTCGTTCAATCTGTACTCGGTTCATTTGTTGAACTAAGAAGCAGCGTTTCCAACAGGAAAGGAATGAAAGGAAAAGGAATCTTCGGAAGGCTTAAATGGGTTCCAGCAATGATTTTTGGATTAGCGATGATTGGTCAATCTTTGTACGCAGGCTTTTTCATTGTAACTACCTTCTTAAGTTAATCTTAAGAATGCGTTGCTAGGATAGAAATGACAGTAAATGATTGGAGGAATAAAGACGATAGGTAGAAATAAAAGAAAATAACCCTTTAATTGGAAAAGGGAATTGATATAGAAGGAGGAGGAGCTTTACATGAACATACTCTTAGCGGAAGATGATTTCCAGCTTGGTGAGCTCGTTGAATATATGTTAAAGAAGAAGGGAGGCTATAATGTCGATTTGGTTATGGATGGAGAAGACGCATACGATTACGCGAAAGCCTCACACTATGATATATTGATATTGGACTGGATGATGCCTAATGAGGATGGGGTGTCCGTTTGCAGACGTTTAAGATTAAGCGGCTATTCAGGAGCAATTCTTATGCTTACTGCCAAAGACGCTGTAGAGGATCGAATCATCGGATTGGACGCGGGAGCAGATGACTATCTTGTAAAGCCCTTTGAAATTGAAGAACTGCTCGCCCGCTTACGTGCACTGTCCCGACGCAACTATGCACCTATTCTTGAAGAGCAGCTGTCCATTCATGAAATGCAATTAAACAGGCTCAGCCAAACAATCTCAAACGGAGCAGAGGAAGTACAATTAAGTCCTCGTGAGTTTCAGATGCTCGACTTGCTTGTTCAAAACCGCGGACAAGTGCTGCCAAGAGAAGTAATTCTTGACAGGATTTGGGGCTTGGATGCAGATGTATCAATGAAAATAATTGATGCAACAGTCAAGCTTCTGCGCAAGAAATTGGACATGATTGGTCAAAATGGGCTGCTCCAAAGTATAAGAGGGGTTGGTTATAAATTTGAAAGCTAAAATGGCGTCACTTTTCTCTATTTGGAAAGGACGAAACAACCAGGATATCTTCAAAAGCACTCAATACCGGTTGACGGTACTTTACAGCAGTTTGCTAATGCTGTTTTTGCTCCTGTTTATTGTTGTGGTGTATTTGCTATTATATTTTACTATTTTTAAGGAGCAAGAGCGTGAGCTGAAAGTAACTGCAGAACAGGAAGCAGCCAATATTGAAACATATTTAACCCAGACAAATCAGACTAATCTTATCGAATTCCAAAACCAGAAGTCACTTGTGAAGGATGTAGATCAGTTTTTCTTTTACGTTGTAAATACTTCTGGTTCACTGGTTCTTGGGGATGAAACTATTTCTGATTCACGTCCGGAAATTTTAAACAAGCTTGCTGGGTGGGATCCTTCCGGAAATGAAATTCGCAGTGAAACGATAAAGATAGATAATATAACAGCAGAAAGAAGATTCAAGACGAGAGGCAGAGCAGAAGAGTTTGAGGCTGATCAAAAACAGCAAACAGTCCGTCTTTTAGTTGCAGCACAGCCTATTTACCATCATGGTGAGGAAATCGGCCTGCTTTATATCGGAAAGGAAATCTCGTTTGCGTACCAGCTTTTTAAAATGCTGCCACTTATATTGCTTGGTATTGCTATTCTGTTTATGGGAGTCGCTATTTATATCAGTTACTATATGTCAAAGAAAGCAATGATTCCAATATCAAGAACATTTGCTAGACAGAAGGAATTTGTCGCAGATGCATCTCATGAACTGCGGACACCACTGAGTGTAATGCTATCTTCAATAAATGCGATGGAAATGACAGCTGAGTTTAAAGAAGAGGATTATCCCCACAAGCTTCTCGTTAATATGAAAAATGAAGTGAAAAGAATGACTGGTTTAGTAGGGGATTTATTAACAATAGCCCGATCGGACCTAGAAAAGATTGAATTAGCAAATGAAAACTTTGATTTTCGCCCATTGGCAAAGAAAACAATTGAATCATTAAAAACACTTGCTGATTCGAAAGAAATTAAATTATACTTTCATGCACCTGAAGCGCTGATTGTCCGCGGCGACTCTCAACGGTTTACACAGTTGCTGTATATACTTGTGGATAATGCTATTAAGTATACTCCGAATGGCGGAGAAGTATTGCTGTCATTGGCAGTTGATGAGAAAGAGCTACTTGTGGAAGTTAGGGACACGGGAATTGGAATAGACCCGAAAGACCTGCAAAGGATATTCGACCGTTTTTACCGGACAGATAAATCTAGAACAAGGCAAGTTGGTGGACATGGACTTGGTCTTTCCATAGCCAAATGGATTGTCGATAGCTATAAAGGTACTATTCATGTAAGCAGTGAATTAGAAAAAGGGAGTCTGTTTTCTATTAGAATTCCAATCAGTAAAGGGAATGACAGATAAATTAACTTTGGGAAAGGCCAAATCCATACATGGGGTTAGGCTCTTTTTTTTTGAGAAATTTGCTTGCTTTTGAATTAGTCGAAACTTGTCGATGAAAAAGTGTTTTGTATTGATTGAATTTTTTGTAAAATTAAAATATAAATTAATATAGTAAAAGGCAAACTGCTTGAAAGAGTAGGGCGCAAAGCAACAGATCTAAGGGATTACTATGATGGCTGTGCTGCCTAAATACCAGGAGGGCGTATGGCTAATACAAGTGCTGAACTAAAGTTGGATATAGATTGGATTCAATTAATATTAGAAGCAAAAGAGCTTGGATTAACTATTGAACAAATTAAAGAGTTTATAAATCAGCAAAGTTAAGTGGAAATAAAATACATATGTAAATATAAAGGCCAAATCCTAGGATTTGGCCTTTTCTTTTTAATAGACTGTTATTACAAACTTATTGCTATTGCTGGATAAATTCTTTTAAAACCATTTGGGCATTATTTCTACCGCTCCGTTTAGCATTATAAAGTGCTTGATCTGCTTCTCTCATTAAACTTTGAATAGCGATGCCTGCATCATTACCGAAATTAAATGCTAAATGGGAAACACCTAAGCTTAATGTTGTACGAATGTTCATTTCATGCACAACAGTGAAACTTTCTGAAACTTTTATACGGATAACATTTGCCAAGTTGTATGCTTCCTCTAAAGAGGTATGAGGAAGTAAAATGATAAACTCTTCTCCTCCATACCTTCCGATAATATCCTCTTTGCGAATGGTTGCTTGTGCTAATTTTACTACATGGCACAGAACTATGTCTCCTGATTCATGCCCATACTCATCGTTAATTTTTTTGAAAAAGTCGATATCAAACATAATTAAGGAGACATTGATTTCATTTTTGCATAACGAAGTAATTAGTTCCTCGGATCTTTTCAAAAAATATGTTCGGTTATAAACTTGAGTAAGTCCATCGATGGATGCAATCTGCTTAAGCTTTTCTTGCATTTCTATCTTTTCTGTAATATTTACAAACGACACTATTTTCCCAATTATTCTTAATCTTTTATCTAGAACAAGAGAAAATTGTACTTGATGATAGACTTTATCATTCCCTTGTTGCCATTCATAGTCGCAGTCTGCTCCCTTTTCAAAAATCTCCTTAAGCTTTTGGTTGTCTAAAAGAACTTCATTTAAAGATTTACCAATTACATAAGAATTAAGAGTTGGAATAATAGGAAGAATAGCGTAATTGTAATCGAGAATTACGCTATTCTGATTTATAACAATTACCCCTTCCTTCATTCTCTCAAAAACAGTATCCCTGAATATTGGAATTACATTGAACATCTTAAAAGAAAGAAGAGAAATAGAGTGGAATATAAATGATAAACTCATCGACACTGGCCCAAGATCGATTCCGTAAGGGCCTAAATCGTTTAAATAAAAGTAATTAGCAATAATTGGGAAAATTAATCCTGCTGTCATTGTTAAAATTTGAATTCGAAACATGAGAGATGCATTTTTTAGCTGTTGAACCATTGTGAGAATACTAATTGCCAAACAAAAAAACATATAAAGAGCATGTATATAAAAAAACGGTCCATATTCCAATTTTAAGATAGGGAACGGTACATCACTTCTTAACGCAACAGAAGAGTAGTACAGGTGGTGAAGATCATTTGTTGCTTGCATGAAAATTGTAAAACATGGGAATGAGAAAAGTATGTAATAGTTTCGCGAACTTATTTTTTGTCCAACGTATTCCGAACACATTAAGAAGATAAAAGCAGGAATAAAGGGCATAACAAGATACTCCATACTTACCCATAATTTAATTGTCTTTAGAGAGCTACTAGTTAACTCAAAGACATAAAAAAAGGAAAATAAAGAGGAAAATAATGTGGCATATTTATAAGATCTGGCTCCAGGTGCACCTTTAAGCTTAAAAAAGGAAAATATGAATAAAGATAAGCTTAAAGATCCTGCAATAATAACTAATATTTTATAAAAAATTAATTCGTTATACATTAAATGTAGTACTCCAATAAGTTTGAATGGCCTTAGCAAAAAGCTTGGCTGATTATTATGAATGTCTTCTATAATTATACTTTAGATTTAAGCATTAGGTAAATTCTTTTAAGTCTTACGTTTAATAAGAACCGTTCAACCATGAGGACTATCCTTTTTTTTGCATAAAAGAAAACGGAAAAACAAAAAATAAGATAGGCTTTACATTAGGAAATTAAAAATATTAGAAAGTACGGATTGCCTAGATTACACTTGAACAATTAAAAAAGGGATTCTTGGATAGTGTTTGACCCAAGTTTTGCTTTAAGCTACGTGGTTCTTGAGAGATGCTATAGGGAGGGGGGTGCCAGAAATT
>JAPSHL010000169.1 GCA_031179905.1 Bacillus sp. (in: firmicutes)
TAAACGTGGTACAGGTGCATCTAGAAAAATAATTATTGTGTCTGCCAAATAACTAAATGTCTTTTATAGGCGGAGGTACTCTTGTTCCATGGGCTCTCATCCCCGCCGCTGCCATCTGTAATGTCGATCCGTTTGAGCTTGCAAGGCGCAACCTTATCCCTGTTGCAGTCGGATTATTTGTTACGACAATTGTGGCAATTTTACTCATATGAAAAAGCTCCATCTATTTTTAAAATAGATGGAGCTTTTTCATATAAAGATTTTTTAAAGTTAACTCGCATTAAAACAACTCATATTCTGTGTTTTACTCGCTTATTAAGTTTCCCATTCAATACTTCATAAACGGCAATCCACAAATACAGCCAAATAAGGCCTAATGCATAGCCGCCGATTACATCTGACGGATAGTGGGCCCCGAGGACCACTCTGCTAACTCCTATCAGGACTACAAACAGAAAGGCAATAGCGGCAACGATATATTTTTGTGCGTTTCCTTCTAAATTGCTTGCGATTAGGTAAGCGATGAACATATATAAGACAAACCCAACCATTGCATGGCCGCTTGGAAAGCTCATGCTGTCTGCGTCAGCAATATCGTGAAACGGCGGTCTCGGGCGGGCGATTGCTTCTTTAACGATTTTGTTGAATTCATTGCCAAAGCCAACACTAAGGACAAAGGCAGTCATCCCAGTATAATCCCTCTTCCTTATCCATAGCCATGCCAATGCAATTATTGTGATTACACCAATACCGATTTTATCGCCAAATTCAGAAATAAATTCAAAGAATGAATGAAAACCTTCAGGAAATAGGTTGATTACAGCCTTTTGGATGATTCCATCAAAAACCAGGTCTTTTCCTCTTGTTACTACAGAAACAAAATAAATAAAAATAAATAATGATAATGCCACTAGAGCGAAAGCTGTCTTCGATTTCCTGATGGTCATTTTTTCCTCCGTTTGTTTTAAGTTTGCTTTTTATTGCCTATTTTATCAAATCTTTCTTATCGTGAATATATGGTTTACAGGAGTTTTTGGCTTTCTTGCTCAATAAGTGCCTCACTTTGAATCTTGTTAAAATACCTGATTCGGTAGCAGTTTTTTGCTGTTTCACCAAGCTGCTCCAATAGATTGTAATTAGCCACCGCTCCAACAGCGGCACCTATCACAGGAACTAGCTGCAATAGCTTCACGAAATCAATATAGTCTCTGTATTCTTGCTGGAGCTCCTGCCAATCAAGCTTTAGCACTTCTTCCTTCTTCACATCCCAATTTTCTATGATTTCCATTAACTCCTGCTTTCTCTCTTCACTAGAGAAGGCAAGCTGAAAAACATACAGCAAAAACACTCTCTCTTCATATTCCTCTGGGTCATGTCCATACAATGCCGCTGATTCCATCAAAAATTTCATCTTTATCGCTAACAGCAGTGGAAAATCAGCCAACCCGACAAGAATACCACCTGCTCCTGTCCCTGCTCCTTCCACTGCCGCTGCTTTTTGAAACTGGATTATTTTGTTGGCCATCTCTTCATCTACGGCTTTTAACGTCCGCCCCAGAATGACTGGTTTCTTCGCTATTTTATTTGTGCCGGCTAGTGTTCCTGTTATCATTTGCTTAATTGCTTCTGTTATGACTTGATGAACCTTTTTTGGGATGTATCCATTCATTTTGGTCTGCGCCTTTTTTGAAACTCGGTTAAGCATCGAAGGACGCTTCACAATTCGTCTTTTCCAATCCTTCACTTCCAGTCTTACATTGCTCTCATAGTCCTTCATCTGTTTCTCTCCTTCAAATTAAACATGCTCACATGCCTTTATTCTATACATACGTTTATTTTACTCAATTGTTCCCACCCGCCTTAAAAATTCGCAGAAAAAAAACTCCGTTCAGGAGTTTTTTCATAGCCAGGACATCATGCCTGGAGTTTTTTATTCATATATAGGGAGACAAAAACTAACGTGAAAATAAAGCTTGCGATAAGCGTTATAAGCCCAGTAGCAAAATCCCCTTTTAATGCAACAACAGCTGACAATATAACGCCTTGTACGTAAAGGACAGTGCTGATTGTCTTTTTAAAAGATGTTTTGCGCATGTCAATGGACAGCGGATAAAGGCTAATCCATAGCTTATCCTGATAGGCATTCCACAATGGCATGAGCTGAAGGCCTGTCAAATATAAGAACAAGACAGCCAGCAATACTTGCCCCATTCCAAAGGAAAGGAAAAATAACGCGATTCCGCCTATAACAGTCAGTCTGACAGAAAGACCTAAATAATCTCCTGAACGGAAAAAGGTTCTCCAATATAAATGACTGAATACGAGATTCTGCTTATAATCGATTCTCGTAACAAAGACGTCCAAAAGCTTCCTTCTCTTAATCCGATTGCGCAGATGAGGTACATCTGTAAACATATTCGCCAACCGGTAAAAGGCACCCATACGCTTTTCGTCTTGCGCGATTAAATACTCCCATTTAATCCCCAGATGCTTTGTAGCCTTCAGATAATAGACAAACAAAAGGACGAGGATGACTAAGACAGCCAGTACAAACAAAGGGGATGCATTCGAAAAAAGCAAAAAAAGTACGACTATATTTATACAAAACCGAATGATTGCATCGGCCGCATGATGACTTGTATTGACAAAATGTTGAACTTGCCAGCGTATTAACAAGTTTAACCCCTTAACGACACATAAAATAAGGAAAAAATACCAAAAGTGTTCAAACTGCCCATTGTTCACACTAGCATACAGCGGCATCATTATACCAAGCCCTATTAATAGGATATAAACTTGAAAAATAAAGCTCAGCAGCAAGCAGTTGATAAAGTATTTCTTCATTCTTGACTCGACAGGAATCAGAAAAATTCTGTCAGCATCCTTCAAAAACGTATATATTGGGCTTTTTGTTACAAGTAATGCCAGCAATATGCTCATGATCAAGGCAGCCGGAAATCCTGTTGATATTCCTTTAAGCCACTCTTGGTAATAATAAGATCCCGCCCCTAACAGGAATACGAGGACAAGAACTAAATGCCCATTTAAAATATAGCGTAAATAGCGCAAATATTCCTTCACAGTGGAGCTTATCCTGTCTCTCCACAGCTGCTTCTCACTGAATTCAATCATGGCTCTCTTCCTTTGTCAGCCTGATGTATATATCATCTAAAGTAGCGTTTGGCATTTGGAATTCCTGCTTTAGTTCTTCCATTGTCCCAGCACACTTGATATTCCCTTCATGAAGAATGATAATTCTGTCACAATATCTCTCTGCTGTAGCAAGTATATGTGTCGACATCAAGATACCTGCTCCCTCTTCCTTCATTTTTTTCATCATGTCAAGGAGCGATTGAATACCAAGAGGATCCAATCCAACGAAAGGCTCATCAACTATATAAAGGGAAGGCTGAACTAAAAAGGCGCACATAATCATGACCTTCTGCTTCATCCCTTTTGAAAAATGAGCAGGAAACCATCTTAGCCTTTTTTCCATTCGAAACTCTTTTAAAAGCTTCGGCATCCTTGTTTTATATTGTTCCTCAGAAATGCCGTATGCCATTGCTGTCATTCTCAAATGTTCTTCTAATGTTAACTCATCATATAAAATCGGGGTTTCAGGAACAAATGTAAACTGCTTCCGGTATGCATCCTTATCCTTTTCAAAGCTGCTTCCGTTAATATTTATTTCCCCTTTATGCGGCTCCATTAATCCGATAATATGACGGATGGTAGTACTCTTTCCCGCCCCATTCAGTCCTATCAGACCTACAATTTCATTTGAAGCAATCGAAAAGGAAATGTCTTTTAAAACCGGGTTACGGGTATATCCCCCCGTTAAATTCTTCACTTCCAAAAGCGTCATGAATAATTTACCTCCACTTATTGTATTACCTATAGTTTATCAACAATCAGGCTTAATTTGAAATTTTTCCTTGGCTTTTTATTTTTTGGTGTATATATATGTCCATAACGGACATTCTAATTATTGAAGAGGGGCACCACTTAAATATTGTTGAAAAAATTCAATAATAAAAATGAGGTGTTTGCAAAAGATTATTTACTTTAAATAATCAACTGAAACTTCCATTCGTTCAAAACAAGGGGATGGTTAGCTTGCATAATTTGTTAAGTATACCAGAAGATCAATACACCAATAGTTGCTTATCCAAGTAGTTAAAAATTCCATTACGGAATGAGGTGTGGTGTCGCAGACTGTCATCTATTCTTTATACGTTAACTCATATAAAGACCTAATTTAAGGGGATGGTTCGTTTGAACAATGATCGATTTTTCTCATAGAAAACAATTCATTATTAAATGAGGTGTTTATCAAAGAGAATGACCTTTAATCGAACGCAATAAGAAGTTCCTCTTCAACGAGGCAGGATCTCTTGATCCTGTCTCTGTTTTTTGTTTTTAGAATCTCCTCTACTATTTATGATAAAATAAATAGAAAAATAAACAAGAAAAGGAGAATTTATAATGAGTGATTGTATTTTCTGCAAGATTGTCGCAGGGGAAATTCCTGCAAAAAAAGTATTCGAAAACGAACATGTTGTTGCATTTTTAGATATCAGCCAAGTAACAAAGGGTCATACTTTGGTGATTCCGAAAACACATGTAAAAGATATATATGAATTGACGCCGGAAATTGCTAAAAACTTGTTTGAGGTTGTCCCTTCTATCGCAAACGGAATAAAAGCAGCTTTCGAGCCAGTCGGGCTAAACACACTGAATAACAACGGTGAAAAAGCAGGTCAATCTGTTTTCCATTATCATATGCATCTTATTCCTCGCTATGGAAAAGGCGATGGCTTTGGAGCAGTCTGGAAAACAAACTTCGATAGCTATTCTGACGAACAGCTCGTTCAAATAGCAACTGACATTAAAGAAAAGCTTTAAGAGAAAATTTTCAAAAATTTCTACATAAAAAAGCTATCGGATAATAGTAACATGAAATCGCTATCATTGGTTTACACATTGAAATCCCCATTACTCTTACACATATATTATTTTCTTAATGTAACAACAGCAGTTTTTAAGCAGCCAAATTTCCTTTAAGGCTGCTTTTTTTCATCTGTACAAATCTTCACAATTTGATAGTATAAGAATCAAATCGTACTTTAAAGCCTAAGGAGGAAAAAACATGAAACGCGCTTATAACTTTAATGCTGGTCCTGCAGCACTGCCAGAATGGGTATTGCAAGAGGCACAAAAAAGCTGGATGAATTTCAATAATACAGGCATGTCCATAATGGAACTGAGCCATCGTAGCAAAGACTATGAAACAGTCCATAATGAGGCAAAATCTCTGCTTGCATCTCTGCTTTCTATACCAGATGATTACGAAATTCTGTTCCTCCAAGGCGGAGCAAGCCTGCAGTTTACTATGGTGCCGATGAATCTTCTTGCAGATGACAAAACAGGCTACTATGCACTTACTGGAGTCTGGGCGGAGAAAGCACTTAAAGAGGCTGCGAAAATAGGAAAAACCGAAACTGCAGTTTCAAGCAAAGATGATAACTATACTTATATTCCTGACCCTTCAGTAATTGAAGTCCCTGAAAATGCAGGATACCTTCATATAACAAGTAATAACACCATTTACGGGACACAATGGCACCAATTTCCAACAGGACTGAAAGTTCCATTGATCGCAGATATGTCTAGTGATATCCTGAGCACACCTATTGATATTAAAAATTTTGATATCATTTATGCTGGTGCACAAAAGAATCTTGGGCCATCCGGCGTTACTGTTGTCATCATTAAAAAAGAGCATATTAAGAAAAACCCAGCACTTCCTACCATGTTGAGTTATGAAACGCATGCTAGCAGCAACTCTTTGTTTAATACTCCTCCGACCTTGGCCATCTATTTATTATCACTTGTGCTCAAGTGGGCAGAAAACCAAGGCGGTATCGAAGCGATTGCAGCAATAAACGATAAAAAAGCAGAAACTTTATATTCTGTCATCGACAACAGCGCCGGTTTTTATAGTGGCCATGCTGTTAAAAACAGCCGTTCTAAGATGAATGTAACCTTCACATTGAAATCAGATGAATTAACAAAAAAATTCCTAGATGAAGCGAAACAAGCTGGATTTGTCGGGCTGAACGGCCACAGATCTGTCGGTGGCTGCAGAGCTTCCATCTATAACGCTGTTCCATTAGAGCATGTGGAAGCATTAGCTGAATTTATGAAGGAATTCCAGCAAAACGCCTAAATATCAGCCTTTATGCAGATAGGTTCACCTATCTGTTTTTTTTGCCCTGTCTTGGGTAATGACATATATATGCAAACCTAAGGTAAAATAGGCTATAATGAGAAAAAAAGACGAGGTGAACAAGATGAGTGGAAAAACATTTTTATCAGGAGTTATCATTGGCGGTCTTGCAGCTGCAGCAGCAACCTTATTAACTACACCTGTATCTGGAAAAGAAGCAAGAAAAGCATGTGTAGACAACAGCAAAGCTTTTTTGAAAGAATTCAAAGACTTAAAAGAAGACCTTATTGAAATTAAAGACAGCATTGCCACTGCCAGCAAGGAGGGGAAGAATGTCATCGGCACCTTCGTAGATGATATAAAAGTAGCGTTAGATCAATGGAAAACAGAAATTCAACCACATCAAGAACAGCTGAAAATTGAATTAACAGAAATTGAAAAAACAGTAACTGAATTAGAAAACGACTTAAAAAAACAACAATAACATAAAAAGAGAGGAAAACTAACATGTTTTTCCTCTCTTTTTGATATAACCCCTCCCTCTCCCCTTAACAATGTTAAATTTCCTCACATAAAAACATCTAAATTTTGGAATAATAAATATACGCATATAGTAAATCTAAATATCCATGTGAGAAAAGCATAACAAAAATTTGATTCTGATTTTTCTAATAACTTATTCTCTATTCATTCTCACTGGATTTATTTTTAGAGTATAGAAATATTTCAACATAAAACTATTTTATTTCGTATTAAATTTACGGCTAAAAACCTTGATTTCAGGCAGTTCGTTCTTCTTAATATCTCTTTCACTCCAGAAAGTTTACGTGTATAATGCAGGTAGAAAAAAGGTGAATTTTTATTTGAATTTAGAAATAATTATACAATAAAACGTTTTCTTTCAAAAAATATGCTTATTTCTAAAAATTTCGCTTATTTTTTCTTTATTAATTTTTGTTTTATTGGCATAATGATTATAAATATAGAAAAGTAGGTGAATAGATTTGGGGATGAATGAAAAAGAATGCTCAATGAAGGAAGCTTTAATGTTTACTCAGAGAGTAGGACAACTCAGTAAAGCATTATGGAAGTCAATTGAAAAGGATTGGCAAAATTGGATTAAGCCGTATGACCTTAACATCAATGAACATCATATTTTATGGATAGCCTATCAGTTAAATGGTGCTTCCATTTCAGATGTGGCCAACTTTGGGGTAATGCATGTCTCAACAGCCTTCAATTTCTCTAAGAAACTAGAAGAAAGAGGGTTGCTTCAATTCTCAAAAAAAGAGAATGATAAACGGAACACATATGTTTGTCTGACAGAAAAAGGGGAGGAATTATTCCTTAGCATTATGGAGGAGTATAATCCTGACAACAGCTCTGCGTATTCAGCTGCATTGCCAATCAAAAACTTATATGGAAAATTCCCTGAATTGTTGGAAATGATGACTATCGTCAAGAATATTTATGGAGAAAACTTCATGGAAATATT